>DAHUXX010000223.1 GCA_027306955.1 Acetobacteraceae bacterium
CATCTCGCAGCCTGCCTGCTGTTCACCGCCGCGGCCATCACCGACTATTTCGACGGCAAGCTCGCGCGCGACTGGCGCCAGACCTCCGATCTCGGCCGCATGCTGGACCCGATCGCCGATAAGCTCCTGGTGGGCGCGGCCCTGATGATGCTGGTCGGCACCGGCAGGCTCTCGGCCGCGGGCCTCTACCCTGCCGTGGTCATCATGCTACGCGAGATCTTGGTCTCTGGCTTGCGCGAATACCTCGCCGAGATCCGCGCCCGCCTGCCAGTGACCAGGTTCGCGAAATGGAAGACCGGCTTCCAGATGGGCGCGCTCGGCACGCTGCTCGCGGGCCAGCCGACCGCGGTGCTGTTGCACCTGGGCTTCTTGCCGATGTCCTTCATCGGCGAGGGCATGCTCTGGATCGCCGCCCTCCTCACGCTGGTGACGGGCTGGGACTACCTCACCACGGGGTTGCGTCACGCCTCCGCCGCCCCGGGCGGCGCGCCGCGGCAGGACTGACAGCGTTGCGGATCCTCGGCATCGCCGGCTGGTCGGGCAGCGGCAAGACCACTCTCATCACCGGCATGCTGCCGCTGCTGCGCGCGGCGGGGCTGCGAGTCTCCACGGTCAAGCATGCACATCGTGGCTTCGACCTGGACCGGCCGGGCAAGGACAGCTTCCGCCACCGCGAGGCCGGCGCCGGCGAGGTGCTGCTGATCGGCGACCGTCGGTGGGCGCTGCTGGTGGAGCAGCCGGAGCCGGTACTGGAGGCGCTGCTGCCCCGCCTGTCGCCCTGCGACCTGTTGCTGGTCGAGGGATTCAAGTCGCACCCCCATGCCAAGATCGAGGTGTACCGCCCGGAACTCGGCAAGCCGCCGCTCTGGCCCGGGCGGACGGATATCGGCGCGGTCGCGGCCCCGGGCCCTCTCGTCGACTGCCCGCTGCCGGTGCTGCCGCTCGACGACCCCGCGGCCGTGGCGGACTGGGTGCTGGACAGGATCGCGGATACCAGCCACATGGCGAGCACGGCTTGAGCCCTGGGCGCGCTTTGGGCAAATTGGGTCCGCCGCGCGCAACCGGCCGGCTCTGCGGGCGAAGAACCCTCTGGAAAGGACCATCGATGCGTCCGATCGCCGTGATCGGCCTTGCCATGCTGCTCTCGGGCTGTGCCTACGTCTCCAACCCGTTCGCCGGCTTCCCCCACTACATCGCGGACACGCACGGGCTCGTGTCCAACCCGAACGCGCCGCAAGGCAACTCCGAGACCATGAAGCGGGTGCGCGGCGAAGCCGTGGCGCTGCCGCCGCTGCGTCCCGCGCCTGGTAACGTCTGGCCCGCGCCCGTGAAGGCCCTGCCCACCCTGCAGGACTACGAGCGCGAGCAGCAACAGGGCACCCTGCCGCCCTACCCTGTTGCCCCGACGGCCGGCCTTTCCATCGGCGGCTCGCCGATCCCGCTCAACATGCCGCCGGCGCCGAAGCCGATCGCTCCGCCCCCCTCGACGCTCGGCAAGGTGACGCCGGTACACGGCGATGTGACGACCGCGCAGGGTGTGGCGCACCTCACCACCGATGCCAACGGCGTCATCACCTACACGTTGTCCAACGGCACCAAGGGTATCGCGGTGTCCAACGACAACGGCACGCTGACCCTGATCGGGCCGGATGGCAGCGTGCAGACCGTCAACGCCCCGAGGAAATAGGCGGCGGGCGAACCGGCGCATGACGAAACTGCGCATCCTCTATTTCGCCTGGCTGCGCGAGCGCGTGGGCCGTGCCGAGGAAATCCTGGCGCTGCCGGCGGGCATCACCACGGTCGCGGCGCTGCGCCAGCACCTGAACGCGCGCGGCCCCGCTTACGCGGCGCTGGCCGAGCCCACGGTGCGAGTCGCGATCAACCAGGCCATGGCCGGCCCCATGACAGCGGTCGGCCCCGGCGACGAGGTCGCGTTCTTCCCACCGGTGACGGGTGGCTGAGGGCATGCTGGCCATGGCCCGCGTCGCGGTGCAGACAGCGCCGTTTGATATCGCGGCGGAACTCGCGGCGCTGACTGCAGGGCGGCCCGATATCGGCGGCATCGGCAGCTTCATCGGCACGGTGCGCGACACGGCCGGAGAGCGGAAGCTCACCGCGATGACGCTCGAACATTATCCCGGCATGACCGAGCGCGCGCTCGCGGACATCGTCGCGGAAGCTGGCCGGCGCTGGCCGCTGCTCGGCGTGACCGTGATCCACCGCGTCGGCCGCCTCACGCCGGGCGAGGGCATCGTGCTGGTCCTGGCGGCGAGCGCCCATCGCGCCGCGGCCCTGGCCGCGACTGGCTTTCTCATCGACTGGCTCAAGACCCGGGCCCCGTTCTGGAAGCGGGAGCATTTCGCCGACGGCTCCACCGCCTGGGTTGAGGCGAAGGCCGAGGACGACGCCGCGGCCGCGGCCTGGGCAACGACGTCACCGGCGGAAATCTAGCGCGTGCCCGACGCCCCCCAGAGCATCGCCCCCCAGAGCATCGCCCCCCTGGGCATTGCCCCCCTGGGCATCGCGCCGCTGCGTATCGCCCCCTTGCGTATCGCGATGGTGAGCCACGAGTTCACCATCACCGGAACCTCGGTCGCCTTCCATCGCCTGGCGCGGCACCTGCGCGGGCAAGGTCACGAGCTAGCCATCGTACCCCTGATCAGCAATGACGGCCCGATGAAGGAGCGCTATCTCGCCGATGGCTTCCGAATCGAGCCGCGCCTCGTCCTCGCCGATTTCGATCTCGTCATCGGCACCACGATCTGTGCCGCCCCGGTCGCCGCCCGCATCGGCATGCACCTGCCGATGATCTGGCTGATCAACGAGGCCGAGGTCGGGCTCGACCTGGTGTTGAAGAACCCCGACTGGATCGCGGGTTTTCACCACGCCGCGGCGATCGTTTACAACATGGCCTCGCAGCGCGACGTCTATCGCTCCTTCACCTACGCGCTGGCGCAGGACAAGCTGCACGTGATGCCCTACGGCGTCGATATCGATCGCGAAACGGTCGATCCCCGCCGGGTGCCAGCCAAGAAGCGCGCGCTGCGCGTGGTCCAACTCGGCACCATCGAGTCGCGCAAGCGCCCTGGCGACCTGATGCTCGCCGTCCAGGCGTGCCCCGCTGACTATGAATGCGCGCTGGTTGGCAAATTCTTCGGACTCCGAGCTGCGGCGCAAGCGCTCGCCAATGCGGATCCGCAACGTTACCACCTGCTCTCGGACCTCGGCGACAGGGAGGCGATGGACTGGGTCGCCTCGGCGGACGTGTTCTGCCTCGCCTCCTCGAGCGAGACGCAGGGCCTCGCCGTCTACGAGGCGGCGCTTCTGGAGCGCCCGCTCCTGCTCACCGACCTGCCATGCTACGAGGGCGTGTTCCGCCACGGCCGCAACTGCGTCATGGTGCCGGTGGGCGACATCGAGATGATGGCCGCGAGTCTGGCGATGCTGGCCGCGAGTCCCAACCTGCGCACCCGCCTCGGCGCCGCGGCACGGCTGGCCGTCCTGCCCTACGCCAACGATCGTTTCCACACCGAGTTCGACCGCCTCATCGCCGACGTACTGCGCCGCCGCCGCCGCTAGCCTCCTGGCAACCTTTGCCTGCGACGATGGCGCGATGGACACGCTCGCGACCATCGCCGCGGCACTGGCGGCGGAGCGCGCCGGCGACCTCGAGGACGCCGAGCGCCGCTACCGCGTGGCGCTGAGCGACCCCGCGGCGCCGCCCGTCGTGGCGAGCCGGCTCGGCCTGCTGTTGTTGCGCGCCGGGCACGCCGCCGACGCCGTCGCCCCCCTCGCGCAGGCCGCCACCGCACGGCCGGACAATGCGGCCGCCCGCGTGAACCTCGCCGGCGC
>DAHUXX010000228.1 GCA_027306955.1 Acetobacteraceae bacterium
CGGCGGACATTACGGTTTTCGCGTCGGGCTGGCACCGGGACTGTCGCGCCGCGACTACCACCATGTGGCGATCAGGCGCGCATGGGACCGCGCCCCGGTGCTGGGTGGCGAGACGCTGGTGAACCGCGCGCCGCCACTCGAGGCGACGCTGGCCGCCGTCGCAGCGCTGGCGCCGGAAGCGCGGACGCGGGCGCTCAGCGCGGCGCTGACGGTGCTCGGCGAAGCTGCTCGCGGGTAAGCAGGGCTAGCGCCTCGGCGACCACGGCGGGCGGTGCGGGCGCGTCCGCGTCGCCTGGCCTCCGCAAGAGCAGCGCCATGCCACCCAGCTGCGCCCCGTCCTCCGCCCGGCGGAGCTCCAGGAGATACGTGCCGCTCGCCGGCGTGGCCGCCTCGATGCGGAAGGCATGGGCGCCGATGCCGGCCACGGCGAGGTCCGGCCGGGCAAGGTTCGCGAAACCATGCGCCACCGCGACCCCGCCGCGCAGCAGCGCCAGCAGCACCGGCACGTCCGGCATGGCGCCGTCCCTCACCCAGCCCTCCGCGCCGTCGGGGCCGAGGCGCTCCACCGTGCCTTCCAGCCAGCCATACCGCCGCCCCGCGCGGGCTCCGATCGCGGCGCGCAGCGCGGCCAAAGCCGCGTCCGGCACCGGCCGGCCGGGCGGCTTGTCGCTGACGCAGGCCATGCCCTCGGCGAGGAAGGCGCAGGGCACGTCCGTCTCCAGCCGGACGCAGGGCAGGTCATCGGGACAGCCCGCGACGCTCGTGCCGTCCTCGAGAAAA
Source organism: Acetobacteraceae bacterium (assembly GCA_027306955.1). GTDB lineage: Bacteria > Pseudomonadota > Alphaproteobacteria > Acetobacterales > Acetobacteraceae > JAJXXT01. Next base: position 781 of record DAHUXX010000228.1, read on the forward strand.
CCCGCGGGCCATACCGCGCTGTCGAGCAGCAGCGGCTGGCCGCGGCGCAGGCTGAGCGGGTGCTGTGGCACGCCGTCGGCGATGGCGTCCTGGACAACGGTGACGGCATCGTCCGCCGGGACGGGCGGCACCAGCGTGAGCCGGCGCAGCATGCGCAGGCCGCCCCCCGTGGCGCGCAGCAACGTACCGGGAAGGAGCGACCCGGCCGGGCGCGGCCCCTCCGCCGTCTCGACCAGGGCCGCAGCCGCGATGCCGGGCTCCGCGGGCCAGGCGGTATCGCGCTCCGGTGCGAGCATCGGCGCCAGGCGAGGTATGAGGTGGGACACGCGGCACCCTCCGAACGTGCGGCCCGGCGTTGGCCGGGGCCCTTAAATCTTAGCACCGCGACAACGCAACCGTGTCTATGGTTGCGGGATCGGCCGGAAACTCGGGGGGGCGCGATGGCGACGGTGATCCTGGTGGCGCTGGTGCTGCTGCTGCTGGTCGGCATGCTCTACCTGCACGACGTGCGCCAGACGCAGCACACGATCCTGCGCAACTACCCGGTTGTCGGCCATGTCCGCTACTTCGCCGAGACCTGGGGCGAGTATATGCGCCAGTACCAGTACCTGCCGGACTGGGTGGAGCGCCCGTTCAACCGGCTGGAACGCGCCTGGGTCTATCGCTCGGCGAAGGGCGTTTCCAACCTGGTCTCCTTCGGCAGCGAGGTGATGCCGGTCTTTGCCTTCCGCAACGCGCCGTTCCCGGTGCTGGACGAGGAGAAATCCGGCTTCCCCGGCAAGACGATCGGCATCGCCCACGGCCCCGGCGCGTGCGAGCGGCCCTTTGTGGGGAAAAGCTTCTTCAACATCTCGGGGATGAGTTACGGCGCGCTGTCGCATGCCGCGGTCTCGGCGCTGTCGCGCGGCGCGAAGATCGGCGGCATCTGGATGGCGACCGGCGAGGGCGGGCTGGCGCCCTATCATCTCGAGGGTGGGTGCGACGTGATCATGCAGATCGGCACCGCGAAATACGGGGTGCGCGACGAGCACGGGAATCTTTCGGAAGCGAAACTGCGCGAGGTCGCGGCGCACGAGAATGTGCGCATGTTCGAGGTCAAGCTCGCGCAGGGGGCGAAGCCAGGCAAGGGCGGCATCCTGCCCGGCGCCAAGGTGACGGCGGAGATCGCGGCGATCCGTGGCATCCCGGCGGGCAAGGACAGCATCTCGCCCAACCGGCACACGGACATCGCCAACGTGCGCGAGCTTGGTGCCTTCGTCGCGCGCGTGCGGCGCGTGACCGGGCGGCCCGTGGGGGTGAAGTTCGTCGTCGGGCAGCCAGGCTTTCTCGACACCTGGTTCGCCGACTGCGTCGCCAACCCCGAGGGCTGCCCGGACTATGTGCAGGTGGATGGCGGCGAGGGCGGCACCGGTGCCGCACCGGCGCCGCTCGCGGATTACGTCGGGCTGCCGATCACGCAGGCGCTGCCGCTGGTGGCCGAGGCGCGGGCACGCCATGGGCTCAATGAGCGCATCCGCATTGTGGCCAGCGGCAAGCTGGTCACGCCGGACAAGGTGGCGTGGGCGCTGTGCATGGGGGCGGATTTCGTTTCATCCGCGCGCGGCTTCATGTTCTCGCTCGGCTGCATCCAGGCGATGAAGTGCGGCAGCGGCAAATGCCCAACCGGGGTGACGGCGGCGGACCCGAAGCTGATCCGCGGGCTTGACCCCTTGGACAAGGCGGTGCGCGTCGCGCGCTACGCCGAGCGGATCCGCGAGGAGGTGGAGATCATCGCGCATGCCTGCGGGCTGCGTCACCCCGGCGAGTTCCGCCCCGAGCACGTGACGGCGATCGAGCGCGGCGTCAGCGGCTTCCGCAGCGCCGGGGCCTGAGCGCGACCGGCCTCAGGCGGCCTTCGGCAGCTTCGTGAAGCCAGGCAGCGCGAGCACACGGGCGATCCAGGCCTGTACGCCGGGCCAGTTCGCGAGGTCGAACCCACCCTCGTCGGCGGCCTGGGTGTAGGCGACGAGCGCGATGTCGGCGACGGTGGGGCCGGCGTCGGTGAGGAAGTCGTGCGCGGCGAGACGGCGTTCCATGACGTCGAGCGCGTGGGCGCCACGCTGCCAGCATTGGCGCACGCGTTCGATCTGCGCTTCCTTCTGTTGCAGATACGTGATGATGAAGCGGGCAACGGCGATGGCCGGCTCGTGGTTGTATTGCTCGAAGAACAGCCACTCCATCGCCCGTGTCCGCGCGAGGCCCGGCGCCGGAAGCCAGGGCGTGCCCTCCGCGAAGTGCAGCACGATGGCATCGCTTTCGGTGATCACCTGCCCGTCCTCGAGCACGACGATGGGCACCTTGCCGTTGGGGTTCAGCGCGAGGAATTCCGGCGTGCGCGTTGCCGCCCTTCGGACGTCCGTCTCGACCCAGGTGAAGGCGTGGCCGGTGAGGCGCAGGATGGTCGCGACCTTCCAGCAATTGCCGCTGATGCTGTCGCCGAAGACGGTGATGGGCATCGTTGCTCCTGCTTGCGGCCACGCCCGCACGGGCGACAATGAACGAGACCCCTACACCGCCCCGTGCGGCTTCGGCCGTGGCCGCTCGGCGTAGCGCGCGAGCCGGTAGGGCGTGGGATCGACGACCGGCGAGGCGCCGGTCACGAGGTCCGCGGTGAGCCGCCCCGCGCCCGGGCCGATGCCGAACCCGTGCCCCGAAAACCCCGTCGCGATCACCATGCCGGGGAGCCGGTCCACGTGCGAGATCACCGGCACCGCGTCCGGGGTCACGTCGATGAGGCCGGCCCAGCGCTGCACCACAGGCAGGCGGGCGAGCGCCGGCAACTCCTTCTCGAGGCTGCGACTCGCGGCGTCGAGGATCGGCTGGTACGGCTCGGGGTCGAGGATGCGGCGGTGCTCGAAGGGCGAGGGCTGGTCGAGCGCCCATTTGCGCGGCAGCCGCGCCTCCTCGAAGAAGCGCTTGCCGAAACGCAGGTGCACGTCCCTGCGCTCCGCCCGCCACGCCGGGAGGAAATCGAAAAACAGGCGGAACGAATCCGGCACCAGGTCGTAGAAGCCGAAGCGGCCGTGGGTGAGCGTGTAGCCGCCGTCGTCACGCTTGCGCAGCGCGAAGTCGTGGCCGAGGGCCGCGACTTCCGGCGCCACTTCGCCCGCCGGCAGGGGCGCGGTGCGCATGACGGAGGAGAGCATCTTGAGCTGCGGCAGCTCGATGCCGAGCGAGCCCAGGAACAGGCGCGACCAGGCGCCGCCGGCGACGACCACGCTCTGGCAACGGATGCGCCCGCGCTCCGTGACCGCGGCGGCGACGCGCCCGCCTCTGGTCTCGATGCCGCGCACGGCGCAGTTGGTGAAGACCGCGGCGCCGGCCCGGCGCGCCGCGTTGGCGATGGCGGGGGCTGCCTTCTGCGGCTCCGCCTGGCCGTCGCTCGCGGTATAGAGGGCGCCCGCGTATTTGCGCGGGGTTCCAGGAACGAGCTTTGCGACCTCGGCGGAGCTGATGATGCGCGTGTCGAGCTGGAATGGGCGCGAATACTCCAGCCAGGCCTCGCGCCTGGCGATCGCCGTCTCGTCCTCGCAGAGATAGGCGATGCCGCTGACGCGGAACCCCGTGGACGCGCCGACGCGCGCGTCCATGCCGTTCCACTGCCGCAACGCCTCGATCGCAAGCGGGAGTTCGCGCGGGTCGCGCCCCATCTTGCGCACCCACCCCCAGTTGCGGCTGGACTGCTCGGCGCCGATCTCGCCCTTCTCGCACAGCGCGACGGAGACGCCGCGCTCGGCCAGCGTCA
>DAHUXX010000229.1 GCA_027306955.1 Acetobacteraceae bacterium
CTCCTCCCCGCGCATCACCTCCGGAACATCCTGCCCGTCGCGCGCCGAGATCCCGGGCACCAGGCGAACCTCGGCGCCCTCGAACGGGATCGGCACCAGCGCCGCGGCGAGTTCGCCGATGCCGGCGGGGCAGGGCAGGTAGGGTGCCTCTACCCAGCCCTGCCGGCTGCCCACCATGCCCGCGAGCAGCACGCGCCGCTCGCCCCCGGCAAGCCAATCCCCGCATTGCTCACGCAGCACCGCGGCGAAGTCGCCGTCGGCCACCGAGAGGATGCCGCGCGGCGCGGCACGCGCGGTCAGCACCCGGCCGTCCGCTCCGAACCGCCAGGCGCGGAACGACGTGGTGCCCCAGTCCACGCCGATCATGCCGCGACGCCGATCACGCGGTCACGCTTTCGCCGCGAGCACCTTGGCGGTGGCGCCGGAGAGCGAACCGAGCTTCTCGCCGGTCGCCACCCTGGCCTGCGTCGCGAGCCCCTTTTCCTGGCGCGAGATCGCCTCGCGCGCCTCGGCCTCCGCTTCCGCCGGCGGCAGCACCAGCACGCCGCTCTCGTCGCACAACACCGCGTCGCCCGGCATCACCACCACGCCGCCGATCGAGACTGGCTGGTTGAGCCGCCCGCCGAGGTCGTAGAGCCGCGTGGTGATCGGCGACATGCCGCGGCACCACATCGGAAAATCCGAGGCCTCGATCTCCTCGAGGTCGGTGCACGGCCCGTCCACCACGCCCGCGACCGCCCCCGCGGCCTTGGCGGCGATGGTGACACCGCCGCCCCAGCACGCATGCCGGTCGTCGCCGAGCCGGTCCACCACCAGGATGTCGCCCGGCCGCAGCAGCCCGAGCGCATGGTGCAGCAGGGTCGAATCCGGCCCCGGGATCGCGACCGTGACCGCGGTGCCGGCGACGCGCCGGCGCAGGAGCGGCGCGATGCGCCGGTCGCAGAACCCCCAGTGGCGCCAGTGGCCCACCGTCGCGGTCTCGGTCTTCCTGAGCAGCGCTATGACCTCCGCCGGGATCTGTGCCGGCATCGGTCCGATATCGTAACGGGGCACCTGTCTCTCCTATGCGTCGAGCGTCTCGAGCGGGCGCTCGGGGTGAACGAACAGCCACAGCACGGCGCCGACCAGGCCCGCGAGCGTCACCAGCGTGATCGCGCCCCTCCACCCGCCGAGCTGCTCGACCAGGATGGCGGTGAGCGTCGGCCCGACGAAGCCCGAGGCGTTGCCGAGAAAATTGGTCCAGCCGCTGACGATGCCGGTGGCGCCCCGTCCGAGATCCTGGCAGGCGGACCAGATCGAGACCTGCACCAGCCCGATCGCGCCGAGCGAGACGCAGAGCAGCGTCATCATCAGCGGAATGCTCGGCGTGCGCGAGGCGGCGATCAGCGCCGCGGCGCTGACGATGAAGCCGCCGATCGCGAACGGCACCCGCGCGGCCCACACGGATCCGGTGCGGTGCAGCACCATGTCCGAGAGCCGCCCGGTCACGAACACCATGAGGAACAGCGCCACCCACGGCAGCGACGCGCCATAGCCCAGCGAGGCCAGCTTGAAATGCCGAACCTGCACGAGATAGGTCGGCAGCCAGGCGGTGAAGAAGCTCTGGATCAGGATCAGGCAGAAATACTGCAGCCCGATCGCCCAGAACCGAACATTGCCGAGGCTGCGCACGAAGGCGCCGCGCGCCGGCCGCGGCTCCGCCGTCTGTCCCGCCGCGATCAGCGCCGCCTCGGCCGCGGACACGCGCGGATGCGCGTCCGGGTCGTCGCGGAAGCTCTTCCACCAGACGAAGCCCAGCAGCAGCCCCAGCACACCGCACAGGTAGAACGCGGCGCGCCAGCCGAACGCCGCGATGATCGCGACCGTCAGCGGTGCGGCGACGATCGGGCCGAGATAGAGCCCGCCGAGCAGCACCGAGTTGGCGCCGCTGCGCTCCTGCCTGGGGAACCAGCGCTTGAGGGCGAGGATGGAGGCGGGCCAGTCCGCCGCCTGCCCGGCGCCGAGCAGCATGCGGATGCCGACGAAGGACGTGACGGAAAACCCGAGCGGTGTCGCCGCCGTCAGCAGGGACCACAGCGCGTTGGCCCAGTAGAGCGCGCGCCGCGGCCCGATGCGCTCCGCGAGCCACCCCGCCGGCACCTGCAGGAACGCGTAGGTCCAGGAGAAGCTGGTCAGGATCAGCGACATCTGCACCAGGCTGAACCCGTATTCCTTCTGGATCGTCGGTGCGGCGACCACGATCACCGTGCGGTCGAGCGACATCACGAAGGTGATCGGCAGCACCACGCCGATCGCGAGCGCCCAGCGGAACCGTCCCGTGCTGGCCTGGGAAAGCGAGGATGCGGACATCGTGGCCTCCTGTTGCGATGGCCCCGGCGCCGGAATGGCGGGGCCCTGTGACGCCAAGCTCAGCCTCTATCGCGATCGCAGCGCATGGCGCGCCATCCTGGCAAGCCCCCGGCCTCAGAGAATCGTTTGGCTGCGCAGGTCCTTGGGCGCCTTTGTCAGCACTTCCGGCACCTCGCCCACCACCACCGTGTCGTCGTGGCGGAAGCCGCCGAGGCCGAACACATAAAGGCCCGGCTCCGCGGAATAGACCTCTCCGGCGAGCAGGGCGCGGTTGTTGAACGCCATGTCCTCGGGGAACTCATGGCCGAGCACGCCGATGCCGTGGCCGGTGCGGTGCAGGATGTACTCGCCGAGGCCCGCGCGCTCGATCACCGCCTGCGCGGCGGCGTCGATGCCACTCACGGGCCGCCCCGCGACCGCCGCCGCCGCCGCGGCCTCGTTCGCCGCCGTCGCGGTCTCGAACAGGCGTTGCTGCTCCGGCGTGGGCTTGCCGCAGAACCAAGTGCGCTCGTTCTCCACCACCAGCCCGTTCACGCGCGGGATGACGATGTTCACCATGCCGTGCCCGTCCTCGATGCGCGCGCCGGCCTGCTTGCCGTCGCCGTGGGGTGCCGCGGAGGCGGGGCCGGAGAGCGTCCAGCAGCGCATGATCTCTAGATGCTCGCCGGGGAAGCGGCGCCCGCCTTCCTCGGCCATCAGAGCGGCCATCGCCATGTCCATCTCCATCACCATGCGCCCGGGGCGGATGGCCTCGCGGTAGCGGTCCTGCACCCAGTCCGAGAGCGCGGCGATCTCGCGCATCAGCGCCAGCTCCTCCGCGCATTTCACCCAGCGCAGCGCGCGGAACTCGGCGAGCACAGGCTCGAGCTTCGCCTTGGGCAGCAGCGCGACCGCCTTTCCCAGCGGGCCGCCCGCCGCCTCCGCCCCGATCCGCGCCGCCGCGAGCCCCGCGCCGCGCAGCTTCTCCGCCACCAGCTCCGGCCATTGCGCGGCCAGCGGCAGGCGCGCGCCGGTGCGCGGGTGCTCGGCGTAGAAGCTCGTGTCCGAGACCCACAGCCGCTGGTCCTGCGCCGCGTAGCGCCAGTGGTTGGAGGAAAGCTCGCACAGCACCACGAAGGGCTCGCCCTCGCGCGGCACGACGCACGCCACCGGGCGCTCCCAGGTCTGCACATCGGTCGCGAAATTGGTCGCGAACTGGAAGAAGTCGGCGGAGGTGAAGGCGAGCGCGTCCAGCGCCTCGCGGTCCATCAGCCGACGCATCAGGTCGAGCCGGTGCTGGCGGGTCGCGTTGCCGAGATAGGCCATGGCGCTTCTCCCTATTGTTGCGCGATCAGCATCATCGTCGGCAGGGCGAGATGCGCGACCAGGCGCGCCGTCGCCTCGTCGGAGGGTTTGTACCAGCCCGCTTCGTGCAGCAGGTTGAGCGTGCCCAGCGTCTGCCCCTTCCAGCGCACCGGGACGTTGAGCACGCTCTCGCAGCCGAGCGAGCGGATCAGCTCGTGGTCGAAGAAGACCGTTTTGATGTCGTCATAGTTGTAGCCGATGTAGATCTCCCCGCCCTGGATCACGCGCCGCATCCAGGGCGCGTCGGTCACCGGCTTGCGCCCGCCGACCGGGTAGGCGTGAGGCTGGTTGGTGTAGAAGCGCTCGCTCTGCCTCAGGCCCGGGTGGTGGATCAGGATGGTGAACAGCCTGTGGCCGATACACGCCGCCATGGCGGCGTCCACGGCGCGGAAGGTCGCGAGCGGCTGGTCGGGCTCGGCGTGCGCGCGGATGATGGCCGCGAGATGCGGCGCGGGCGACGGCGCGGGGTCTGGGCGGTTCATCGGGCCTCCTTGGGGATGGCGCGCGGCCGTTCCGGCACGATGCCGGCGGGGCGCAGGTGCAGGATCAGGATCAGCGCCAGGGCGATCATGCCCTGGCGCAACGCCGCCGCCTGCACGGCGGAGAGCGCGGGCAGCGCGTCGGCGACGAAGCGCGTGCCTTCCGTGAGCGCGGTGACCAGCACGGCCCCGAGCAGCGCGCCCCAGGTGCCGCCAGGCCCGCCGGCGGAGAGTGCCAGCACGACCGTGAGCGTGAGCAGGACCGCGAAATTATCCGGCGACACGAACCCCTCCAGCGCGGCCCCGAGTGCGCCCGCCAGTCCCACCAGCGCGCTGCCGGCCGCGAAGGCGCGCACCTTGAAGCCGAGCACGCGCTTGCCGGCGACGGCGGCGACCGTTTCGTCCTCGCGGATCGCGCGCAGCACGCGCCCGAACGGCGAGGCGCCGAGGCGCGCCAGCAGCAGCGCCGCGGCGAGCACCAGCGCCCAGGCGAGGGCGGCGAAGGCGGCGTCGAAGGCAATGCCCCGCAGGCTGCCCCGCCACGGCGCCGGCACGCCTGGAATGCCGCCGGTGCCGCCGGTGAGCCAGATCTCGTTCGATGCCACGAGCTGCACCACCTCGGCGAAGCCCAGCGTTACGATGGCGAGATAATCGCCGCGCAGCCGCGCTGTCACCCCCGCGAGCACGGCGCCGCTGCCTGCGGCGACCAGTCCCGCCGCCACCCAGGCAAGCGGCCAGGCGACGCCGAGCTTCACGCCCAGCAGCGCGGCGGTATAGGCGCCGACCGCGGCACTGCCGGCCAGGCCGAGATTGGCCATGCCGCCCAGGCCCCACATGAGGTCGAGCCCGAGTGCCATCAGCGCGGTGATGGCGGCGAAGCTCGAAAGCTGCACGAGATAATCGAGCATCAGGTGCCCCGCACCCCGAACAGGCCCGCCGGGCGCAACGACAGCACCACGAGGATCGCGGCGAAACCGACCGCGGTGCGGTAGGCGGGGTCCACCACCAGGGTCGCCATCTCCTCGCCGACGCCGACGATGAAGGCGCCCGCGACCGCGCCCGGGATGCTGCCGAGCCCGCCCACGACGGCGGCGGCGAAGACCGAGAGCATGACGCGGAAGCCGAGCAGCGGGTCGAGGCTGGTGTCGAAGCCGATCAGCATGCCGCCCAGCCCCGCGAGCGCGCCCGCGGCGAAGGTCGCGATCCGTCCCACACGCACGGCGTCGATGCCCTTGAGCGCCGCGAGGCCGGGGTTGTCGGCCACCGCGCGCATCGTGCGCCCGGCGCGGGTGAAGCCGAGGAACAGGAACAGCGCCGCCATTGCCACCAGCGCGATCGCGGCATCCGCGAGCTGCTGCGGCCCCACCGCGAGCGCGCCCAGGTGCCAGTCGCGGTAGACCGGCAGGTTGTAGCCGCGCGGGTCGTTGCCGAACAGGAACCGTGCCACGTTCTCGAGCAGCAGCGTCGCGGCGACGGAGGCGATGGCTGGCGCCAGCGCCGCCTCGCCCGGACGCAGCCGCCGCCGCAGCCCGCGCAGCGCCGCGTCGTCCACCGCGACCGCGGCCACCCCGCCCGCGAGGCACGCGCCCGCCAGTGCAGGCACCGCGGGCACGCCGAGCGCTGTGTTCTCCACCCAGCCGCCATAGGCTCCCAGCGTCGCGAACCCCGCCACCGCGAAGTTGGCGAAGCGCAACACCGCGAAGATGGTGGTGAACGCGATGGCCGGCACCGCGAGCGTCGCGCCGGCCAGCAATCCGTTCACGATCGCCTGGGCGAGGGCGATCAAGGCCCGGGCGCAATCAAGGCTTGGGGGCGATCAACGCCGCGCCGCCCTCACGAGATGCTGAGCAGCGTGGACTTTCCGTTCTTCACGAGGTCGAAACGGAATTTGCAGCCCAGGATGTCGCCGATCGCGTCGAACTTGCAGGGCCCGGAGGCACCCGAATAGTTGATCGCATGCCCGGCGGCGATCGCCTTCAGCCCCGCGACGGCATCCGTCACCGGCACGCCCTTCTCGTCGCCCACGGCGCGGACATTGTCGTGGATCGCCTGGCTGGTCGCGGCCTTGCCCTGCGCCATCGCCAGCGCGGCGAGCGAGACGTGGTCGTAGACCTGGCAGGAATACGGGTCGGGCTCGACGCCCAGGATCTCCTTCACCCGCTTGTAGCCGGGGCTGCCGGGATCGGGCGAGGGGGCATAGCTGAGCAGCCCGTCCGTCACCGGCTTGGGCAGGCTCGCGATCACCTTCGGCGTCGCGGCATAGCCCGGCGTGAAGCGCGGGCCGCTGAACCCGGCCTGGTAGATGTTGCGCAGCAGGATCCCGAGGTCGGGCGCGTAGGCATTGAGGAAGATGAGGTCGGGCTTCGCCGCGACCGCCTTCTCGACCTCGGTGCGGAAGCTCGTCTTGCTCGCGTCGTAGATGATGTCGCCGAGCGCCTTGCCGCCCTTCTTCGCGAACTCCGCCGTCATCTGCGTGTAGACATCGTGGGCGAAGGGCGTCTGCGCGGAGAGCGAGAAGAAGCTTTTGGCCCCGCGCGCGGCAATGAAGTCGGCGACGCGCAGCGCCTGCAGGTGGGAGTTGGGCTGGGTGCGGATGATGTAGCCGTGGTGCGGCAGCTTGGTGATGCTGTCGGCGCCGGACACGGTGAACAGCATCGTCTTGCTCTGCCAGCAGACCGGAGCGACCGCCGTCGTCACCGCCGAGGCCCAGGTGCCGCAGATCGCCACCACGTGGTTGATGTCGATCAGCTTGTGCGCGGCCTTCACGCCGGAATCCGGGTTGGTCTCGTCGTCTTCCGTGAACAGGCCGAGCGGCCGTCCGAGCACGCCGCCCCCGGCGTTGATCTCGTCGGTCACTGCCTTCGCGACCTTCGCCATGCTCGGCCCGTAGGCACCGCCGGCACCGGTCAGCGGCAGCAGCGTGCCGATGGGGATGGGTTCGGCCGCGCGCGCGAGGCTCGGGGCGACGGCGGGAAGGGCGAGGCCGCCGAGCAGCGCGGCACGCCGTGTGAGGCCGTGTTTCATGGTGCGGGCTCCCTGTTTTGTTGCGACTATAGACGTTCAACCGCCGAGGAAAAGCCGCCTTATGTCGGGATCGGCGGCCATGGCGGCGGCGGGGCCGGCATGGGCGACGCGCCCGTCCACCAGCACCACGCCGCGGTCGGCGATGGCGAGCGCCGCCTGCGCGTTCTGTTCCACCAGCAGCACCGGCGTGCCCTCGGCGCGGATCCCGGTGATGGTCTCGAACAGGGTCGCGGCGGCGACCGGCGAAAGCCCGGCGGAGGGCTCGTCGAGCAGCAGCACGCGCGGCTCGGCCATCAGCGCGATCGCCATGGCCAGCACCTGGCGCTGCCCGCCGGAGAGCGTGCGCGCCGCCGCCCGCCGTTTCTCCGCGAGCACCGGGAAGCGCGCGAACATCGCCGCGATCCGCTCCGCCTCGTGCGCGCGGGCGAGGTTGGCGCCGATCTCGAGATTTTCCCA
>DAHUXX010000244.1 GCA_027306955.1 Acetobacteraceae bacterium
GTCGCCGAAGCGACAAAGCTCGAAGGCACGATCAGGAGAAAAGCGTGACGCGACTGCGGGCCCATGGGATCGGATCCACCCGTGGCGGATGATCGTGACCACGGACCCGCGTCCGGTGCGGATCCCGGCGCCGCCCGCCAATGCGCGGCGGTCCTGAATGCCGTCCCGGCGCGGCGGAGGTCGTCGGATTGCCTCGAATTTTCGCAGGAAAGGAAATGCGGACATGCGCGAAGTCGTTCTCTGCGCCCCGGTGCGCACAGCCATCGGAACCTATAGCGGCTCGCTAAAGGCGACACCGGCCACCATGCTTGGCGCGGTGGCCGTTCGCGAAACGATCCGCCGCGCGGCGCTCGATCCGGCGCGCCTGGACGGCGTTGTCATGGGAAACGTGGTCCAGGCCGGCAACCGGATGAACCCGGCGCGCCAGGCGGCCATCCATGGCGGCATACCCGTCGACGTGCCGGCAATGACCGTCAACCGCGTCTGCGGCTCTGGCGCGCAGGCGATCGCCTCGGCCGCGCAGGACATCTGGCTGGGCTTCGCCGACGCCGCAGTCGCCGGCGGGATGGAGAACATGGATGCTGCGCCATACCTCGTGACCGGCGGCCGCTGGGGCTACCGGATGGGCGATGCGCAGATCTACGACGCCATGCTTCGGGACGGGCTCAACGACGCCTTTTCCGATCAGCATTCCGGCTGGCACACCGAGGATCTCGTCACGAAATACCAGATCAGCCGCGAGGATCAGGATCGCTGGGCGGCGCGCTCGCAGCAGAGGTTTTCCGCGGCGCAGGCAGCGGGCAAGTTCGACGCCGAGATCGTCGCCGTGGAGGTGAAGGGCCGCAAGGGGCCCGAGCCCTTCGCCAGGGACGAGCACAATCGTCCCGATACCACCGTCGAGAACCTTGCGAAGCTGAAGCCGGCTTTCCGCAAGGATGGCACCATCACCGCCGGCAACGCGCCGGGGCTGAACACCGGAGCGGCGGCGATGATCGTCGCCGCGCGCGAATTCGCGGACGCCAATCGGCTCACGCCGATGGCCCGGCTCGTCTCCTACGGCGTGGGCGCGGTCGAGCCCGGCATGTTCGGGATCGGCCCGGTGCCGGCCGTGCGCCAGGCGCTGGAACGTGCCCGATGGACGACCGGCGACATCGACCGCATCGAGATCAACGAGGCCTTCGCCGCCATCGCGCTCGCGGTCACACGCGAACTTGGCCTGGCCGAGGATATCGTCAACGTCGAGGGCGGCGCCATCGCGCACGGCCATCCGATCGGCGCCACGGGCGCGATCCTGACCACGCGGCTGCTCCATTCAATGCAGCGCGACAGGGTCAGGCGGGGCATGGTCACGCTCTGCATCGGCGGCGGTCAGGGCATCGCGCTCGCGCTCGAAGCCCTTGCCTGAAGGGCGGGCCCGCTAATACCCCTCGTCGAGCCGCAGATGCGGGAAGGCGGAATGCACACCCGGCGGCACCACCGGGGGTGCGGCGTGCACGTGCGCCGGCGTGAGGCCGGAAAGCGCGGTCACGCCCAGCAGCGCCATGGTGCGCTGCATCTCGTCCTCCAGCAGTTCCAGCAGGCGCACGACCCCCTCCGCCCCCGCCGACGCGAGCGCGTAGAGGTAGAGCCGGCCGAGGCAGACCGTGTCCGCGCCCAGCGCCAGCGCCTTCACGATGTCGGCACCGCGCGAGAACCCGCCGTCGATCAGCACCTTCGCGCGGCCCGCGACGGCCTGCGCCACCTCCGGCAACACGTCGAGCGAACCGCGCCCGTGGTCGAGCTGCCGCCCGCCATGGTTGGAGACATAGATGCCCTCGATGCCCATCGCGCAGGCCTGCTTCGCGTCCTCGGCCGTCGCGATGCCCTTGATGACGAGCTTCATGCGGTTCTTCGCCCGCACGCGTTCCAGCGTCGCCCAGTCGAGCCCGGCCTGGTATTCCATTCCGGAAAGCCGTCGCTGCCAGGGTTTCCTCCAGCGCTTGGCGATGTCGCGCTCGCGCCGCGACAGCACCGCGGTGTCCACGGTGATGCAGAACGCGTCGTAGCCGGCATCCTCGGCGCGCTTCATGTGGTCGAGGATGAAGTCGTCGTCGCCGCGCACGTAGAGCTGGAAGACTTTCGGCCCGCTGCCGGCCTTGGCGGCCACCTCCAGCCCCGGCTCGGAGACCGAAGACAAAAACATCGGCACGCCGAATTCACCGCCCGCGCTGGCGACGGCCGAGCCCGAGTCCGGGTGGAAGGTCTGCAGCGAGCCGACCGGGGCCAGCGCCACCGGCAGCCGCGTCGCGCGGCCGAAAAAGGTGGACGTGGTGTCCACCTTGCGCACGTCCACCAGCACGCGCGGGCGGAAGGCGAGGCTGTCGATCGCGAGCCGGTTGCGCCTGAGCGTCGTTTCGCTCTCCACGCCGCCGACCAGGTAGTCCCAGGCGAACTGGTCGAGATGGACGCGCGCCGCGCGGACGAACTCGTGCAGGTTCAGAAAGTCCTCGGCGGCGCTGGGTGGCATGGTTTCCTCCGTTGATTGCGCCAAGTCTGGAACCGCGCGAACCGGACGGCAAGGAGCGAGGAAGCTGCCTCTAGCGCGTGCCGAGCGCCGCCAGCAGCGCCACCGCGGCACCGGCCAGCGCGCCGACGATGGTGCCGTTCATGCGGATGTATTGCAGGTCCTTGCCCACCCGCAGCTCCAGCCGCTCGGTGAGCGTCGCGGTGTCCCAGCCGCCGACCACGCCCTCGACGAAGCGCGCGATCTCCCCCCGTCCGGCGGGTATCAACCGCGAGGTGAGTGCCCGCACCGCGTCGCGCAGCCTGGCTGCCGCGCGCTCGTCATCGCGCAGGATCTGGCCGAGAGTGGCGAGCGTCGCGTCCACCACCGCGACGCTGCGCCCGTTCGGCCGCGCCGCGTCCTGCTCGAGCGCCAGCCGCACCCGGCTCCAGATATCCCACAGCCAGGCGCGCACCGTCTCGTGCGCCACCACGCGGCGCAGGGCCGCGCCGATCTCCGCCGCCCGCGCCGGCTCCTCCTCGATGCGTGCGATCTCGCGGCGCATCCACTCGTCGAACGCCTCGCGCAGCTCGCTGCCGTCCGGCTCCATGCGCTCGAGCTCGGTGTTGATCTGTGCCACGACCCGCTTGGCGACGGAGGCGCCGACCGCCCAGCCGACGAGGCGCCCGCCCTGCTCGCGCACCCGCTCCTCGATGGCCTGCTGCAGCGCCGCCTCGCGCGCGGCCAGCACGTTCTTGAGCTGGTCGAGGAAGAAGCCGAACACCTCCTGGTGCCGCCCGCCCTCGACAAGCTGGCGCAGCGCGCGGCCGACGATGCGCCCGCCACCCTGCCCGCCCACCAGCCGCGGCACCAGCCGGCTCACCAGGCGGCGCGCCCGCCCGTCCTCGATCGCGCCGAGCAGGCGCGGCAGCATCGCCGCCAGCGCCTCCGCCGCCGGGCGCCGCGCCTCGGCGTCCGCGAGGAAGCCGGCGACGATCGCCGAGACATCGAGCCGTTCCAGCGCCGCCGCCACCTCCGCCTCGGTGAAGACGTGCCCCGCGATGAAGCGGCCGAGGGCGGCGCCGATGCGCACCTGCTGCGCGGGGATGATGGCGGTGTGCGGGATGGGCAGGCCGAGCGGATGGCGGAACAGCGCCGTCACCGCGAACCAGTCCGCGAGCCCGCCGACCAGCCCCGCCGTCGCCGCCGCGAGGAGCACCGGCGGGAAGCGCCAGATGTGCCCCGCCGCCGTCAGCGCCGCCATCACCAGCAGCAGCAGATGCGCGACGAGGCGGTGGCGCGCGAGTGTCCGCCGCGCCGCCGCGTCCGGGTCCACCGACGTTTGTTGCAACGCACAATCCTCCTGCGCCATGCTTCTCCCATGGTGCTCGCGGACGCGGCAACCACCCCGGGCGAAAATCCCTCTTGAATCCGGAATTCCGTGCCGCGCGGGCAGGCGCCCGCGGTCTGGCTTTCGCGCGCGATCCCCCACACAATCGCCGCCACGATCGCGGCGAGAGGGTTCGATGGCGACATTCGTCCTGCTTCACGGAGCATTCCACGGCGCCTGGTGCTGGCGCGACGTGGCAGGGAGGCTGCGCGCCGCCGGCCACGCCGTCACCACGCCGACGCAGACCGGGCTCGGCGAGCGGCGCCACCTGCTTTCCGGCGCCATCACGCTCGAGACCTTCGTCGAGGATCTGGTGCAGCACCTCGAGAACGAGGACATCGCGGACGCGGTGCTCGTCGGCCACATCTTCGGCGGCCACGCCATCACCGGCGCCGCGGACCGCGTGGGCCAGCGCATCCGCCACCTCGTCTATCTCGATGCCGCGCTGCTGGAGAACGGCGAGGTACCGTTCAGCCGCATGCTGCCGGAATTCGCCATCGCCCGCGAGCGCGAGGCGAAGGCGCTGGGCGGCTTCGCGGTGCCGGCGCCGCCGCCCGCGATGTTTGGCATCCCGCCGGGACCGGCGGCCGACTGGGTGGCGAGCCGGCTCTGCCCGCACCCGCTGCGCACGTTCATGACGCCGTTGGTGCTACGCAACAAACCCGGCAACGGCCTGCCCTCCACCTATGTCTGCTGCACCGAGCCGGTCTATGCCAACCTCGCGACCTCGCGCGAGCGCGCGCGCCAGCGCCCCGGGATGGCCTGGCGCGAGCTCGCGACCGGCCACGACGCCATGGTGACCGCACCCGGGGCCACCGCCGACCTGCTGATGGAGCTTGCCCGGTGAGCCGCATCCTCAACGTCGCCATCGCCCAGATGGGCCCGATCGCGCGCGAGGAAAGCCGGCAGACCGTGGTGGCGCGGCTGCTCGCGATGATGCGTGAGGCAGCCGCGATGCGCGCCGACCTCGTGGTCTATCCGGAGGCCGCGCTCACCGCCTTCTTCCCGCACTGGGTGGTAAACAACGAGGCGGAGCTGGATTCCTATTTCGAAACCGAAATGCCTGGTCCCGCGACGCGCCCGCTGTTCGAGGAGGCAGCCCGGCTCGGCATCGGCTTTCACCTCGGCTACGCGGAGCTAGACACCAGCGCCGGGCGCAAGCAGCGCTTCAACACCGCGATCCTGGTCGGCAAGGACGGCAGGATCGTCGGCAAGTACCGCAAGATCCACCTGCCAGGCTACGCCATCCCCCGCCCGGAGGAGAAATTCCAGAACCTGGAGAAGCGCTATTTCGAGGTCGGCGACCTCGGTTTCCCGGTCTGGGAGGCGATGGGCGGCAGGATGGGCATGATGATCTGCAACGACCGCCGCTGGCCGGAAGCCTATCGCGTGATGGGGCTGCAGGGCGTCGAGCTGATCGTGCTCGGCTACAACACGCCCGCCACCGTGCCCTCCATGCCGGAGACGGACCATCTGCAGAATTTCCACAACCGGCTGGTGATGCAGGCCGGCGCCTACCAGAACGCCACCTTCGTCGCCGGCGTCGCCAGGGCCGGCATCGAGGAAGGCGTGGACCAGATCGGGCAGAGCTGCGTCATCGCGCCCTCGGGCGAGATCGTGGCGCAATGCTCCGGCCTCGGCGACGAGGTGCAGGTGGCGCGCTGCGACCTCGACCTCTGCGGCAGCTACAAGCAGCACATCTTCAACTTCGCGGCCCACCGGCGCCCGGAGCATTACGGCCTCATCGTGGAGCGCACCGGCGTCGGCCCCGTTCTGGGAACGAAACCATGAGCCTCGCCTCGAGCCTCGCTCCTGCCCTGCCGGAAGACGCCCCGACGGCGGCGCTCGCCGGCCGCGCCTGGCGCCCGGACGCGGAGGGGCCGTCCGTCGTCGCCATTCGCGACGGCGCGGTGTTCGACATCAGCCGGGCCTTCCCCACCATGCGCGACCTCTGCGAGGCGCCGGACCCGGCCGCGGCGTTGCGCGGCGCCGCCGGCGAGGCGCTCGGGCCGCTCGACGCCATTCTCGCCAACACACCGCCCGAGACCCGCGACCGTTCGCGCCCCTGGCTGCTCGCGCCCGCGGACCTGCACGCGATCAAGGCCGCGGGGGTCACCTTCCCGATTTCGATGCTCGAGCGCGTGATCGAGGAGCGCGCGCGCGGCGACCTCGCCGCCGCTGCCGCTTTCCGTGCCGAGGTGCAGGCCACCATCGGCGACGACCTCGCCCGCCTCAAGCCCGGCTCGCGCGAGGCCGCGAACCTCAAGCAGGTGCTGATCGCCCGCGGCGCGTGGAGCCAGTATCTCGAGGTCGGCATCGGCCCGGACGCGGAGAT
This sequence comes from Acetobacteraceae bacterium, assembly GCA_027306955.1. GTDB lineage: Bacteria > Pseudomonadota > Alphaproteobacteria > Acetobacterales > Acetobacteraceae > JAJXXT01. Next base: position 6,208 of record DAHUXX010000244.1, read on the forward strand.
CTTCACCAAGGCGCCACCGATGGCCGCCGTCGGCACCGGGGCGGACGCCGGGCTGCATCCGTCTTCCGTCTGGAACAATCCGGAGCCGGAAGTGGTACTCGTCGTCGCATCCTCCGGGCGCATCGTCGGCGCCTCGCTCGGCAACGACGTCAACCTGCGCGACATCGAGGGCCGTTCCGCCCTGCTGCTCGGCCGCGCCAAGGACAACAACGCCTCCGCCGCGATCGGGCCGTTCTTCCGCTTCCTCGACGCCGGCTTCACGCTCGACGACATCCGCAGAACGGTCGTCACGCTGACTGTCGCGGGAGAGGACGGGTTCCGGCTCGACGGCTCCTCCTCCATGGCGATGATCGCGCGCGACCCCCTGGACCTCGCGGGGCAGATGCTGAACGCGCACCACCACTACCCGGACGGCGCGGTGCTCTACTGCGGCACCATGTTCGCGCCGGTCGCGGACCGCGACGCGCCTGGCCAGGGCTTCACGCACCACCCGGGCGACATCGTGACCATCGCGGCACCTCGCCTCGGCCGGCTGGTCAACCGCATGCGCCGCACCGACGAATGCGAGGCGCACGTCTTCGGCGCCGGCGCCCTGATGCGCAACCTCGCGAAACGCGGTCTGCTCGGGGGGAAGCTCGCATGATCCCGCTGCACCTCTATCTCGGCTTCATCCTCGCCAACGCGATCCTGATGCTGATCCCGGGACCGAACGTGGCGTTCATCACCGCCAATTCCGTGGCCTATGGAACTGGTTACGGATTGTTGACGGTCGCCGGCACCACCACGGGGGCGGCGGCACAGCTCGCGATCACGGTCATCGGGATGAGCGCCGCGCTGGCCGCCGTCAGCCAGTTGATGACCATCGTCCACTGGGGCGGCATCGCCTATCTCATCTTTCTCGGCTTCCGGCAGTTCCGCGCCGCTCCCGTCGATCTCACGCGCATCAAGGCGGAACCCGGATCCGCGCGCGGCATCTACGCCCGCGCGGTGCTGGTCGCGATCAGCAACCCCAAGACGCTGCTGTTCTTCGGCGTGCTGCTGCCGCAGTTCATCGACCCGCACAGGCCCGCCGGGCCGCAGCTCGCGATCCTGGCGGCAACCCTGCTGGTCATGGCGATCCTGCTCGATGGCGCCTGGGCGGTGGCGGCGGGGCGTGCCCGGGCGCTGCTCGCGCGCCACGGGCGGCTGCGCAACCGCATCTCCGGCGGGTTGCTGATGACCGCGGGTGTCGGCCTCGCGCTGGCGCAGCGGAGCCGGTGATGCGACTTTCCATCCTCGACCAGTCCACCATCGTCGCCGGCACCTCGCCCGACGCCGCGATCCGCGAGAGCCTCGCTCTCGCCCGCCACGCCGAGGCGCTGGGCTATGCGCGCTACTGGGTGGCGGAGCACCACGCCTCGCTCTCGCAGGCCGGCACGGCGCCGGAGATCCTGATCGCCGCCATCGCCGCGACCACCAGCCGCATCCGCGTCGGCTCCGCCGGCGTGATGCTGCCGCACTATTCCTCGCTCAAGGTCGCCGAGCAGTTCCGCGTGCTGGAGGCGATCGCACCGGGCCGCATCGATCTCGGGCTCGGCCGCGCGCCAGGCTCGGACGGGCTCACCGCCTACGCGCTCAACCCCAACGCCGATACGGCATCAGAACATTTTCCCGCCCAGGTGCGCGACCTGCTCGCCTGGCTCGCGGGCGAGCCGCTGGTCGAGAGCCATCCGTTCCGCAACATCGTCGCCCAGCCGCAGGGCCCGACGCAGCCGGAGGTGTGGATCCTGGGCTCGTCGAATTACGGTGCCCAGATCGCGGCGCATTTCGGCCTGCCCTACTGCTTCGCGCATTTCATCACCGACGGCGCGGGGACCGAGGAGGCGATCGGGCTCTACCGCGATCTCCACAAGCCCTCCGCGCGCCGGCCACGGCCCGTGGCCGCGCTCTGCGTCTGGGCCTGCGCGGCGGCCACGGAGGAGGCGGCCGAGCGCCTGTTCATGAGCCGCGCGCTGTGGCGGCTCGGGCGCGACCGCGGCGTCTACGCGCCGCTGCCGACCATCGCCGACGCACTGGCCTACAGCTATTCGGATTCGGAACGCACCCGGATTGAGGCGCTGCGCCGCCACGCCATCCTCGGCACCGGGGAGCAGGTCGCGCGGCAACTGCGCGACCTCGCGGCGACGCTCGGCATCGAGGAAGTCGCGATCCTGACGACAGTGGCGGACCAAGAGGCCCGCCGCGAGAGCTACAGGCTGATCGCGGAGGCGGCCGGGATCACGACCACTCGCCAGGCGGCCTGAACCGCCCGCCCGCCTGCCACAGGCGGAAACGGTACAGCGCCCAGGCGACGAACGCGGCACCGAGCGCGATCGGGAACAGGATCAGCGCGAGCCACAGCGCCAGCGCCGCCACCGCCGCTGCCGTGGCGACCACCGCAACGACGATCGCGATGCGCAGCAGCCTGGTGCCGAACGACGTCGGCGGCGGCGCGTGGATCCGCCCGTCCGGCGTCATGTCGATCGTGCGGTCGCGGATCACGAAATATTCCATGTCTTCCACGTGGCGCGGCCGTTCGCCGGGATCAATGGGGTCGGTCATGAAGTCACCTCCACCTCCGGGCAAACCAGCAGCGTGAGCCCGTCGACCGCGACGACGGTGAGGTCCGCCTGCGGCGCCGCCTGGCCGCTGACCAGCCGCGCCGGCCAGTCGCTGTCACCCACGCGCACCCGGCCCTCCCGCCCCTTGAACTCCAGCGCCTGCACCCGCCGGCCCACCAGCCCCGAGGACGTGGTGTTCACCTCCGGCACCGGATGGCCCAGCCGCCGCAGCCCGACGCCGAACGCGACGGCGATGAGGGCCGCGAAGACGTAGACGCTCGCCTGGCCCACGAACGCCATCGGCACCGCGAGCGTCAGCAGCCCCGTCGCCAGGCCGCCGAGTCCGAGCCAGATCATGAACGCGCCGGGCCGCAGCACCTCCAGCGCCATCAGCACGAGCCCCGCGCCGATCCAGGCCTGCCCCGCCGTCATCCCGCGTCCTTTCCGCCCGATGCCTTGAGCAATTCCAGCGCCTGCGCCATGCCGCCGGCGAAGCTTGCCGCCTCCATCGGCACCACCACCAGCCGCGAACCCTGGGCGGAGGCGATGCGCCCGAACGCCTGCACGTAGCCCTGCGCGATGAAGTAGGAGAGCGCCGCCTGCCCGCCGCTGCCCGCGGCCTCGGCCACGAAGCGCGTCGCCGCGGCCTCCGCCGCAGCCAGCCGCTCGCGCGCCGCGGCGTCGCGCTCCGCGGCAAGCTGGCGGCCCTCGGCGGCGAGCACCAGGGACTGCTTCTCGCCCTCCGCGCGCTTGATCGCGGCCTCGCGCTCGCCGTCCGCCTTGGCGACGGTGGCGCGCCGCTCGCGCTCGGCGGTCATCTGCAGGTTCATCGCGAGGATCAGGTTTTCCGGCGGCTCGATGCGCCGCAGTTCCACGCGGCTTACCTTCACGCCCCAGGGCGCGGTGGCGCCGTCGAGGACGCCGAGCAGGTGCGTGTTGATCCGCTCGCGCGAGGAGAGCGCCGCGTCCAGCTCCAGCTCGCCCACGATGGCGCGGATGTTGGTCATCGCCAGCGTGGACAGCGCATGCGCCAGGTTCGCGACCTGATAGGCCGCCTTCGCCGCCTCCATCACGCGGTAGTAGATCACGCCGTCCACCGCGACGGTCGCGTTGTCCTTGGTGATGACGGACTGCTCGGGGATGTCGAGCACCTGCTCCTGCACGTTCATCCTGCGCCCGATGCGGTCCATGTAGGGCACGATGACGTTGAGCCCGGGGGCGATCTCGCGGGTGAACGCGCCGAACCGCTCGACGGTCCATACCTGGCCCTGCGGCACGGTCTTGGCGCCGGCGATGATGGAGACGACGACCAGCACCAGCAGCAGGACGAAGATGATTTCGACCGCACCCATGCGCACGTCTCCCCGTTGTTACGGGTAAGCGTAGCACATCAAGGCGCAGGCGGAACGGCGGCGCGGCCGTTCACAGGTGGCGGCCGCGCTCCAGGATCTCGAGCGTGTACTCGCGGTAGCTCATGCCGAGTTCCTCGGCGCGGGCGAGGCGGCGCAGCGCGATCTCCCGGGGCGGGGTCTTCCAGGCGCGCTTGTGGGCGCGTTTCCAGCACCAGAACCGCCAGGAGGCACCGCTGTCGGGCTCCTCCTCGTCGAGCGGCGGGCCGCCGTTGTGGCCCAGGCTGGCGGTGGGCGCGATGTTGTCCATGGCGATGGTGTTCACTATGATGGACGCATGTCGCACATGCAAGATACCGGCGGCACCGGGTTCGCCGAATCGACCCTCGCCCTGCGCCTCAAGCGCGAGCGGGAGGAGCGCGGCTGGTCGCTCGCCGACCTCGCCGCCCGCGCCGGCGTCTCGCGCGCCATGATCAGCCGCATCGAGCGCGCCGAGGCGAGCCCCACCGCCGTGCTGCTCGCCCGCCTCGCCGCCGCCTTCGGCCTGTCGCTCTCCGCGCTGCTCGCGCGCGTCGAGGCGGACGCAGAGGGCCCGCGCCGCCTGCGCCGCCGCGCCGAGCAGCCCCTCTGGCGCGACCCCGAGACCGGCTATGTCCGGCGCGCCGTCTCGCCGGAGGGCACGCCGGAGCTGACGCATGTGGAACTGCCGCCCGGCGCGCGGGTCTCCTACCCTGCCGCCGCGTGCCTTGACGTGCGCGGACAGTGCCTGTGGGTGCTGGCGGGCCGGCTCGATTTCCGCGAGGGGGCCGAGACGCACCGGCTGGAACCTGGCGACTGCATCGCGCTCGGCCGCCCCGCCGACCGCGTCTTCGCCAACGCCTCGGGAAAGGTTGCCTGCCACTATCTGCTGGCGGTCGTCAGGGAGTAGCGGGCGCCGTCAGGGTATATCGCCCGCGGGCGGAATGTCCGCCAGCCGCGCCATCATCGCGAGGGTCTCGCTCGCCGGAAGCGCGCAGCGCAGCGCCAGTACCACGACGACCAGGCTCCACGCCGCGGTGACGCCGGCCGCGGGCCAGAAGCCGAGCCAGCCGAGCCCGCCGCCGATATCGGAAAGCGCCGAGATCGCCCACATGCCGCCGAACCAGGGCAGCAGCCAGGCGATCTGCCGCCAGCCGAACGTGGCGGCCGGGCGCCGGCCGACGAGATGGTACCAGCCGGCATAGGCGAGGAAGCCGAGCAGCACGATGCCCATCAGAACGGAATTCGTGACGAAGCCGGTCCAGAGCATGATGAGGTTGCTGCACACGAACGCCGCCGGTGCCATCACCGACGCCGCGGGCAGGCGGAAGGTGCGCCGCATCTCCGGCAGGTTGCGGCGCAATACCAGGAGCGTCACCGGCCCGAGCCCGTAGGTCAGCACGGTGATGGAGGTGTCGTAGTTCACCATGAGTTGCCAGGCCGGAAACGGCAGCAGGAAGACGACGCCGACGGCCCACATGACGATGACGGCAAGCCAGGGCACCTGGTCGCGGTTGAGCAGCGTGAGCCAGGCCGGCCCCGCGTTGGTCTCGCCGATCGCATAGAGGATGCGCGAGCCGCCGGTGACATAGATGAGCCCGGTGCCGCCCGGCGACACACAGGCATCGACATAGAGGATGACGGCGAGCCAGGACATGCCGAGCATGGCGGCGAGCCCGGCGAACGGCCCCATGGCGCCGGGAAAGTTCAGCCTCGCCCAGCCATGCGCGAGGTCAGCAGGCCGCAGCGCGGCGAGAAAGCCGATCTGCAGCAGCACGTAGACGACGGCGCCGAGGATCACCGAGCCGATCACCGCCAGCGGAATGTTCCGCCCGGGATTGGCGGTCTCGCCGGCGAGGTCGATCGCGGTGCGGAAGCCGAGATAGGAAAACACGATGCCCGCCGCCGGCAGGGCGAGGAAGATGCCGGTCTCGCGGTAGCCCGTGGGGTCGGCGCCGAGCGCGCTGCGGTGCCCGACGGAGCCCGCGATCAGCGCCAGCGCGGTGAACACGGGCACCGCGATTTTCCACCAGGTGATGGCGGAGTTGACGCGGAGCAGCAGGCGGACCGTGGTCAGGTTGACCGCCGCCATCGCCAGCAGCAGCACCACGCAGACGAGGAAGCCGGTGCTGGTCAGCGTGCCCCCGGCGCTCGTGGAGACCAGGCCCGGAAGGTAGTTGTTGGCGTAGGTGACGACGGCCTCCGCCTCCACCGCGGCGACCGGCACGTAGGCGAGGAACAGCATCCAGCCCCAGATGCGCCCGAGCCCCTCGCCGTGGCTCGCGTGGCTCATGTGGACGAGGGCGCCGCTCCTCGGGAACAGCGCGCCGAGTTCCGCGAAGGACAGCGCGATCAGCATGATGATCGCCGCCCCCGCGACCCAGCTCCAGACCGCGAGCGGCCCCGCGATCTTCGCCGCGTGGAAGGCGCCGAACAGCCAGCCGGAGCCGATCATGCTGGTGGTGCTGGCGAACAGCAGGCCGATGACCTTCGCGTCCCGGCGCAGCGCGCGGGGCGGCGCGGGGGCGAGGGAGGAGGCACGAGGCATCGCCGTCCGTTTCAGCGTCGGGGGCTGTCGCGCCCGGGAATGTCAGCGCCGCGCCGCCGCGATCGCCATCGCGCGCCGTTCCGTCATCCGGATCATGAGGTCGTGCAGCAGGTAGGCGAGCCGGTCGCGGCACCAGGCCTGGCCGGACAGCGTGTCGTATTCGGCGGGCATGGCGATGCCCTCGGGCGCATAAGCGTCGAAGCCGAGGCGGCGCGCGGTCGTTACGCAGCGCGCCATGTGGTCGGCGAAGGCGACGACGCCGACGACGCCGAACGAGGCGGGGTCGCGTTGGCGCGCGATCTCCTCGAGCACGCCGCCAGTGCTGAGATAAACCGGCTCGCCGCGCTCGTCGCGGCCGGGATAGATCGGCGTCACCGCGCCCTCGGGCAGGCCGGCGGCGGCCTCCGCCACTTCCCATTGCGCGAGGATGGGTGCGGAGGTCGCGGCGTGCAGCGCACAGGCGACATTCGCGAGCGCCACGTTCACCGGGCCGGGCACCCGGTTGGCGTTGGGCGCCATGCGGTTGCCGAAGGTGAAGCCGAAAATGTGGCGGATGCGCCCGACCGGGACCGTGGGCGCGGTCCAGCCCAGCGCCTCCTCCTCGAGGATCGCGGCGAGGTCGGCGCCGATCTCGGGATCGCCGAGCTCGCGGGCGAGGTGGGCCGTCAGCATCGCGCGCATGGACATCATGTCACCATCCGAACACCCCCGGCGGGCACACGTCGCTTGTCAAGCCCACCCGGCGCACGCATCATGACGGCTCAGGCGACCGTGGACAACGCGGCGCGCAAAAAAGGGAGGCAACGATGGGCGGCAAGCTGCGTCGTCGGGCGGTCATAACAGGGGCCGCGGGAATGCTTGCCCTGCCTGGCAAGGCGCCCGCCGCGGTGGGTGCCAAGCCGCTCTCCGGCGTCACCCTGAACGTTTCCTGCTGGAACGCGCCGTATCCGCAGTTCCTCAAGAAATACATTCCCGAATTCGAACAGGAAACCGGCGCGCGCGTCGTCTACACCACGCCCGCCTTCCCCATTTACAACCAGCGCATGGATATCGCGCTGGCGACGCACAGCGACGCCTATGACGTGATCAACGTCACCTTCATCTATATCGGCCGCTGGGTCGGCGCAGGCTGGATGACGCCGCTCGATCCCCTCATCGCCGACCCGAAGCTCACGCCCGCCAACTGGGATCCCAAGGATTTCCTTCCGGGCATCGAGGCCGCGTTCCGCGACGCCAAGGGCCAGCTCTGCGCCGTCCCCTGGATCGCCGACGTCATGATGGGCGGTGCCGCGCGCTACGACCTGATCCGCGCCGCCGGCCTGACCATGCCCGACACGTTCGACGAGATGCACAAGATGCTGGCCGCGGTCTCGCACAAGGACGGGCTGCCCGGCTTCGTCGTCGAGAATCATTACGGCTGGACCTTCCTCGGCTACCTGCAGGGCTTCGGCGCCAACGTGTTCCGCGCCCCGCCGCACGACCTGATGCCGGTGCTCGACACGCCGGAGGCGGTGCAGGCCGCGGAGTTCTTCGCCACCATCATGCGCGACTACGGCCCGCGCGGCGCGCTGTCCTACACCTACGACCAGGTCACCGCGGCGCTGAAGGCGGCGAAGGTCATCTACAGCACGGAGAACGAGGCCTTCGTGACGCAGATGGCGCAGAAGGGCGCCGCCGCCGCCCCGACCTGCGGCTTCTCGCTGTTCCCCAAGGGGCCGGCCGGGCGCTTCCCGCAGATCGCGACGCATGGCTGGGGCATCCCCGCCGGTTCGCGCAAGAAGGACGCGGCGTGGCAGTTCATCGCCTGGGCCATGTCGAAGAAACTGCTGCTCAGGATGTTCCGCGAGCAGGGCTGGAGCTCCGTGACCCGCCGCTCGATCATCGACCTCCCGGAATTCCACGCCAAGCTCAATTATAACGGTTTCGATGTCGCAAAGATCTACCTTGAGACGCTGAACCTCGCGGACAAGGGCTACATGGCCTACCGCACCGTGCCCGCCTATCCGCAGATTGACCGGCAGATCAACATCGCGCTGCAGAGCGTGATCTCCGGCGAGAAGAAGGCTGCCCAGGCCATGAAGGACGCGCAGCACAACTCGCTCGAGGCGCTGCGCCGCGCCGGCGTCAAGCTCTGAGCGAGGCGGCATGAGCGCGGGCGCCGGCTGGGCCCGCGCGCAGCGCCGCGCCTTCCTGCTCGGCCTCGCCCCCGCGCTCATCGTGCTCGCCGCGGTGACCGTGGGGCCGGCGGTCTATCTGGTCGCGACCAGCCTCACGCCGCTGACGCCGGTCAAGCCAGGCAGCGGCCTCGACTTCTCGCACCCGCTCGGCAACTACATCCAGGCGCTGTTCCAGAGCAGCTTCCCGCATTCCGTGCTGCTGCAGGCCGAGCTCTCGGTGCTGACGGTGGGCATGCAGACGCTCGCGGGCGTCGGCCTGGCACTCCTGCTCGACGTCGAGTCGCGCTGGATGGAGGTGCTGCGCACCGGCTTCCTGGTGCCGATGGTGCTGCCGCCGATCGTGGTCGCGATCATCTGGAAGGTGCTGACCACGCCCGATGTCAGCCCGGCCTACTCGCTGCTCGCCTGGTTCGGCCTGCGCCCGGGCTCGCTGGTGACGAACCCCGTGACGGCGCTGCCGCTGATCGCCTTCGCCGACACCTGGGAGTGGTTTCCCTTCACCATGCTGATGGTGCTGGCGGCGTTGCAGATGCAGCCGCGCGAGCAGCTCGAGGCGGCGCGGATCGACGGCGCGAACAGCCGCCAGATGTTCTGGCATGTCCGCCTGCCCTTCATCCGCCCGGCGCTGACCGTCGCCGTGCTGTTCCGCCTCATCGACAGCATCAAGGCGTTCCCGCTGATCTACGTGCTGACCGATGGCGGACCCGGCCGCGCGACGGAGGTCACCAACTATTACGCCTTCATACAGACCTTCAACTTCGCCTATTGGGGCTATGGCAGCGCCATCGCCACGATGATGGTCGCCGGCGTGTTCGCCCTCAGCCTGCTGATCGGGCGCCTCGGCTTCGGGCGTGACGAGGATGCCTAGGCGCCACCGCGCCGCCGAGTGGGCGGGCACGCTGCTGCTGCTGCTGGTGCTGCTGCCGGCGCTGTGGCTGGTGCAGATGTCGTTCCGCACCGAGGCCTCGATCACCAACGGCACCTTCGGGCCCACGCTGGGCAATTACGCGGCCCTGGCCGGTGGCGGCTTTCCCGCTTCCTTCGCCAACAGCATCGTCGCCAGCACCGTCGCCACGCTGCTGTCGCTGCTGCTCGGCGTGCCGGCGGCCTATGCGCTCACCCGCGGCGCCATCCGCCGCCGCCGCGGCATCGCGATGTGGGTGCTGGTGACGCGCATGGCGCCGCCCATCGCCTTCACCCTGCCGTTCTTCCTCGCCTTTTCCTGGCTCGGCATGATCGACACGGTGAGCGGCCTGGTCGTGGTCTACCTCACCTTCGATCTCGCGATGGTGATCTGGACCATGCGCAGCTTCTTCGCCGCCATCCCGCCCTCGCTCGAGGAAGCCGCCTGGATCGACGGCGCCGGCGTCTGGGGCGCGTTCCTGCGCGTGGTGCTGCCGCTCTCGGCACCCGGGCTCGCTGCCACCGGCATCCTCTGCTTCATCATGTCGTGGAATGATTTCTTCTTCGCACTGATCCTCACGCGCACCAACGCGATGACGGCACCGGTCGCGATCGTGAACTTCATGCAGTATGCCGGCTGGGAGTGGGGCAAGATCGCGGCGGCCGGCGTGCTGGTGCTGCTGCCCGTCCTCGCCTTCACCATGCTCACCCGCCGTTACCTCGTCCGCGGCCTCACCGCCGGCGGCGTCAAGGAATAGCGCAGGCAGGCCCACGCCGCCCCACCCCACCCCGCCCCCGAATCGTCGCCGCGAGCGGCGGGTCTGCAACAAGGAGATCGGAACGGCGCCAGATCGAGCCTCAACTTAAATTATCCCGCCCGCGCGCAACACGGTCGCCGTGCGGAGGATTTGCCGCTCCCGTCCACCGGTGCCGCACCTCGGATTCTCCTCGTTCCATTCCGTCAGTGGTAAAAATCTGACACTCGGCACCCACCGGCCATGGCCTGT
>DAHUXX010000269.1 GCA_027306955.1 Acetobacteraceae bacterium
TGTCGTGCAGCGTGGTCTCGACCGGCTCGCCGAGGGCGCGGTGGACGCGGTTGGTGAGCAGCGCGTCGAGGCCGGCGCATTCGTCGACCTCGTTGAAATGCGGAATGGCCTGGCCGGGGCGGATCTCGCTGCCGTCCGGGCGGCGCGCGGGCGGGCGGTCGTCGTTGTTGAGCAGGCCCTCGGCGAGATCCGAGGCGGGAAGGAGGTCCTTGAGGCCCTGCTGGTACTGGATGCCGATGGTTTCGCAGCCGAAAGTATCGGCGATGCGGGCGGCGGCGATGTAGGTGCGGCACTGGTCGAGCACCTGCGCCTCGGTGAGATCGGTCGCCGGGTCGGTGCCGAGGTGGAACGTCATGCCCTTGGCGCGCAGCCAGTCGTAAACGGCGCGGGCCTCGGGCTCGGTGACCTCATGCGCCGCGGCGTAGAGGGCGGACTGGGAGAGACGTTCCTTGTAGATGCCGAGGGGGAAGAGCAGTTCGTCGGGGATGATGGCGTTGTACATGCCCATGCAGCCCTCGTCGAAGACGCCCATGATCGCCTGGCGGCGGCGCAGGTCCGCGGCGATGGCGGTGGCGAGGCGGGCGAGGTCGGAGGGCGTGTCGAGCGTGGGGAAGGGGCGGACGTGGCTGGTGTCGTGGGTGACGCGGCCGGTGTTGAGCCACAAGGCCAGTTTTTCCTCGAACCAGGCGTCGGAGAAGTCCTCGCTCCAGAGCGTGGCGTAGGGGGTACCGGCCGTGGTGAGCGAGCCGTTGAGGTTGAGCATGCCGACCAGGCCCGGCCACTGGCCCGACCAGTTGGCGACGGTGAGAATGGGGCCGCGATGGGCGATGAGGCCGGCGAGGACGTGGTGGGAGTATTGCCAGACCGCCTCCGCGACGATGAGGGGTGCGGCGCGGTCGATGGCGGCGAAGACCTCCATGCCCTGGCGCTGGGAGGCGATGAAGCCGTGGCCGCCGGCGGGATCGACGGGGTGGGCGCGTTCGACGCGCGTGCCGAGGCGGTCGAGAGCGGCGCCGAGCTTTGCTTCCATCTCGGCCTGGGCGGGCCAGCACATCCGGTTGGCGGCTTCGCGCAGGTCGCCGCTGGCGACGAGCAGGATTTTCTCGGGCGCGGGCACGGCGTTCCTCCCCCAAGGAGCGTTGGCGCGAGACTATCGTCGCACACTGACATGTCAATGTGCGGTCATTGCTCCGGCCGGGGTTTTCAGGCGGCGTGGCGGGCGTAGTGCAGCACGAAGCGGGCGCCGATCTCGGTGAGTTGCTCGACCAGCGCGGCGCCGGTCTTTTCCGAGCACAGGCGTGGATCGCCGCGGACGGCGTTGGGGGCGACGGCGTCGTACTCGACGGGGACGGCGACGCTGACGCCCTCGAAGCGGACCTGGCCGAAGGTGGCGGCCGCGAGGCCCATGACCTCCCGCAGCGGCGTCGGCCCCGGCACCAGGTCTGGGCGCATGAGCTGCGGGAACAGGTGCATGGCGACGCTGGTGAGCGGGTCGGCGCCGTGGCCCGCGGCCTTGGCCGCCGTTTCCTGCCCGAGGATGGAGGGGAGCAGCGCGTAGCCCATCTGCCAGAGATAGAGGCTCGGGATCAGGGCGCCGTGCTCGCGCAGCACCGACTGGGTGGTGTCGTGGATCGCCTGCACGTTGCCGCCGTGGCCGTTGATGACGACGAGGCGGGTGAGCTTGTGGCGCACCAGGCAGGCGAGCATGTCGGCGAGCACGGCGCGCAGCGTCGTCTGTTGCAGCGCGATGCCGCCTGGCATCGGGCCGAAATAGTCGGCACCGCCGAAGGGCAGCACGGGGGCCACGAGGGTGTCGACGCCGCGCGCGCTGGCGCGGCGCGCGATGTGCCCGGCGATGGCGTCGGCGGCGAGGTAATCGCCCATCGGGGCATGCGGGCCCTGGTCCTCGTGGCTGCCCATCGGCAGCAGGATGACCGGGCGGCGGGCATAGAGTTCGCGGGCCTCGCCGGCGGTGAGCTCGGCCATGCGGATCTTGGGTTCGGTGGTGTCGCTCATGGAATGGTTCGTCCTTGCCCCTGGTGCCTTATGGACGCGCTTGCGTCGGCCGCCTATCGTCCGCCCGGCCGGCGCCCGGCGTCGAGCGCGGAAACGCTGGCGCAACGAGGCTGCCCGCCCATGGACCGAAGCTGATGGACCGGTTGTCGCTGGTTGGCGCGTATCGCGAGCTGATCGCGCGCGGGCTGTCGCAGGGGACGTCCGGCAATGTCAGCGCGAGGCAGGGGGGGGCGATGCTGATCACGCCCTCGGCGCTGCCGGCGGCACGGATGCGGGCCGCGGACATCGTGGAGATGGAGCTCGCTGGCGAGGGCGAGTGGCATGGGCGGGCCAGGCCCTCCAGCGAATGGCGGATGCATCGCGACATCTATCGCGCGCGGCCGGAGGTGGGTGCCGTGGTGCACGCGCATCCGCCCCATTCGACGGCTCTGGCGATGGCGCGGCGGCCAATTCCCGCGGCGCACTACATGGTGGCGGCGTTCGGCGGTGCGGAGGTGCCGTGCGCGCCCTATGCGATGTTCGGGAGCGCGGCGCTCTCCCGGGTGGCGGTGGCGGCCCTGGCGGGGCGGACGGCGTGCCTGCTGGCAAACCACGGGTGCCTGGCGCTGGGCCGCGACCTCGCGGAGGCGATGGCCTGCGCGGTCGAGCTCGAGACCCTGGCGCAGCAATATCTGCTGAGCCTGGCGGTGGGCCCCGTGTTGCTGTCCCCGCGCGAGATTTCAGACGCGCTGGCGGGGTTCGCGGCGTATCGCGGGAGCGGGGCGCCGGCGCAGACGAGGCGGGCGCGACAGGCGTAGAGGCGCTCGCGGCTGCGCGCGGCGCGTTCCTGATTCTTCAGGTTTTTTGCGGCGGGGTGCGCAGGTGTGCCTCCACCATGGTGCGCAGCTCCTCGGCCATCGCCTGGGTGCGCGGATCGATGGATTCCGCGGCGTCGAGCACCACGTCGACGATGCCGAGCAGGGTGGCGAAGACCGCGCGCTCGGCGCCGCGCCCGACCGCCTGCGCGGCGGTGGCGAGGGTTCCCGCGTGCTCTTCCTTGCCCTCGGCGCGCAGGCGCTTTGCGAGGGCGTCGGCCTGCTTCTCGATGTCCTTGTCCACGGTGCGATCCTGCCCTTCGCTCGGTTGCCTGCCTTGATCCCGGTCAAGGCGGGGCTTGTGTTGGAGGGGCAGGGTCGCGCGGTCAAGGGCGGCGTGGCGCCCCGCTTGTCGTTGACCGACTGGTCAGTCATTATACGGGCATGAGCGGGACGCAATGAGCGCGCCGTCATGAGCATGGGCAGGCGCGAGCGGCGCAAGGCCGCGCGACCGGGCGAGATCGCCGCCGCGGCGCTGGCGCTGTTCACCGCGAAAGGGTTCGCCGCGACGCGGATGCAGGACGTGGCGGCGCGGGCGGGGGTCGCGAAGGGCACGCTCTACCTCTACTTCCCGACCAAGGAGGAGCTGTTCTTCGCGGTGGTGCGCGAGGCGCTGCTGCCACGCATCGCGGCGGTGGAGGCCTGGGTGGCGGCGCAGGACGGTCCGGCGCCCGAGGTGCTGCGGGGCCTGCTCGCGCAGGCGGGCGCGATGGGGCGCGGGGGGGTGGCGGCGATTCCGCGCCTGGTGCTGTCCGAGGCCGGGCGCAACAGGGCGATCGCGCGGTTCTACGCCGAGGAGGTGGTGGCGCGGGGGATGCGCGTGGTCGCGGGGATCCTGGCGCGGGGAGTGGCGCGCGGGGAGTTCCGCGCCGTTGACCCGATGGCGATGGCGCCGGTGGTGTTCGCGCCGGTGCTGCTCGCGATGCAGTGGCGCGACACCATCGGGCGACATGCCAGGGGACCGCTCGACCCGGCGGCGATGCTCGCGGCGCATGCGGAGAACCTGTTGCGGGGGCTCGCGCCATGAAGCGGGTGCGGCAGCTCGCGCCGTTGCTGGCGATGATCGCGATGGTGGCGGTGCTCTATGTCTGGCAGAGCCGGCAGGGGCCGGCGGGATACTGGCAGGGCTATGCCGAGGGCGACGATGTGTTCGTGGGGCCGACGCTCGCGGGGCAGCTCGTCCACGTGGATGTGGCGCGCGGGCAGATGGTGAAGGCCGGCCAGGCGCTGTTCGAGCAGGACGGGACGGGCGACGAGGCGGCGGTGCGCCAGGCGCGGGCGAACCTCGCGCAGGCAGAGGCGACGCTGCGCAACCTCGAGCGGCCGGGCGGGCGGCCGGAGCAGATCGCGCAGGCACAGGCGGACCTGGCCGACAAGACCGCGGTTCGCCAGCGCATCGCCCTCGATCTCTCGCGCGACGAGCGGCTGCTGCCGGGCAATGCCGTTTCCCGGCGGACGGTGGATACGGAGCGCCAGCAGCTTGCCTCCGCGATCGCGCAGGAGGCGGGCTCGGTGGCGAATCTCGCGCTGCTGCGCCGGCCCGCGGGGCGCCCGGAGCAGATCGCGGCACAGCGCGAGGCGGTGGCGGCGGCGAAGGCGGCGCTGGCGCAGGCCGAGTGGCAGCTTTCGCAGCGCACGGTGGCGGCCCCGGCCGCGGGCGTGGTGGTGGATGTGGTGGCGCGCGCGGGCGAGGCGCTCACGGCCGGGGCGACGGTGGTGGACCTGCTGCCGACCGAGAACCTGCGGGTGCTGTTCTTCGTGCCGGAAGCGGAACTTTCCTCGCTGCGCTATGGCGAGGGCGTGGCGATTTCCTGCGACGGCTGCGGCAAGGGGTTCACCGCGCGCATCTCCTATATCGCGCCGAAGCCGGAATACACGCCGCCGGTGATCTACAGCCAGAGTTCGCGCGGCAACCTGGTGTACCGGATCGAGGCGACGCCGCCGGCCTCCGACCTGCTGCTGCTGCATCCGGGCCAGCCGCTCGATGTGCGCCCCGAGCCCGCCCGCGGGGTGGCGCTTCCATGACCGGCTATGCGATCGATGTCGAGGGGCTCTGCAAGAGCTTCGGCTCCCGGCGGGTGATCGAGAACCTGTCGCTGCGCGTGGTCGAGGGCGAGGTTTGCGGGTTTCTCGGTGGCAATGGCAGCGGCAAGACGACGACCATGCGCCTGCTGTGCGGATTGCTGGTGCCGGACGCGGGGCGTGGGACGTGCCTTGGGATCGATATCCTGACCGGGGCGGACGAGATCCGCCGGCAGGTCGGTTACATGACGCAACGTTTCAGCCTCTACGGCGACCTGACCGTGGGCGAGAACCTGGCGTTCGTGGCGCGGCTGCATGGCGTCGCGGACCGCAAGCAGGCGATCGGCGAGGCGGTGGAGCGCGCGGGGCTCGGGGGCTACTGGTCGCAGCTCGCGGACCAGCTTTCCGGCGGCTGGAAACAGCGCCTGGCGCTGGCGGCCGCGGTGCTGCACCGGCCGCGGCTGCTGCTGCTCGACGAGCCGACCGCGGGCGTGGATGCCAAGGCGCGGCGCGAGTTCTGGGACCTGATTCACGAATTCGCGGCCGGGGGCATGACCGTCCTGGTCTCCACCCACTACATGGACGAGGCCGAACGTTGCGCGCGCGTGATCTATCTCGCCGGCGGGCACCTGGTGGTGCAGGGCTCGGCCGAGGAGGTGGTGGCGGAGGCGCATATCGTCGTGATCGAGGCGGTGGGCGGCGCGGTGGAGGCGGCGGCGCCGAAGCTGCGCCGGCAGCGGGGCGTGGAGACGGCGACGGTGTTCGGGCGCGCGCTGCGCGTGACCGGCACCGATGCCGCTGCGTTGCAGGGCGCGATCGCTGCCGCGGGGCTGGAAGGGTTCGAGTGGCGCGAGGTGCCGCCGCGGCTCGATGACGTGTTCATCCACATGCTGAACAACCCGCCGGAGGGGACGAGCTACGGGGAGGGCGGATGAACGGGTTCTCGTTCCGCCGCTTCCTCGCGATGCTGGGCAAGGAAGCGACACAGCTACGCCGCGACCGCGGCACCGTGGCGTTGACCCTGGTGCTGCCGATGATCCAGCTTTTTCTGTTCGGTTACGCTATCAACACGAATCCGCGGCACCTGCCGACGGCGCTGGTCTCGGCTTCCCACTCGCGCTACGAGCGCGACATCGTGACGGCGCTGGAGAACACGAAATATTTCGACATCCGCGTCTATCCGACCGAGAAGGCGGCGGAGGAGGCGCTGCGGCGCTGGGACGTGATGTTCATCATCGACATCCCCCCGAATTTCCAGCGCGACGTGCTGCACGGGGATTCACCCTCGATCCTGGTCGATGCGGACGGATCCGATCCCACGGCGATCGGGAATGCCACGGCCGCGGTGAACGCGCTCGGGGCCAATGTGCTGAGCCGCGACCTGCCGCCCGATCCCCGCTTCAGGCAGCCCCTGGTGGCGTACCAGACCATCCTGCACGCGCGCTACAACCCCGAGCAGATCACGGCGCTCAACATCGTGCCGGCGCTGATCGCTGTGGTGCTGACCTTCTCGACGCTGGTCTCCACCGCGATGGCGATCACGCGCGAGCGCGAGATGGGCACGATGGAGAACCTGCTGGTGCTGCCGATCCAGCCCGCCGAGGTGCTGCTGGGCAAGATCCTGCCCTATGTCGGGCTCGGGTATCTGCAGATCTCGCTGGTGCTGGCGATCGCCGTGGTGGTGTTCGGCGTGCCGGTGGCGGGGTCGCTGCCGCTGCTGCTGGGCGCGATCGGGCTGTTCATCGCGTGCAACCTGGCGCTGGGGTTCGTGATCTCGTCGGTTGCGCGGACGCAACGGCAGGCGATGCAGATGGCGCAGTTCGTGTTTTTGCCGTCGATGCTGCTGTCCGGGTTCCTGTTTCCGTTCCGCGGCATGCCGGTCTGGGCGCAGGCGATCGGCGACGTGCTGCCGATCACGCATGCGCTGCGGATCGCGCGCGGAGTGCTGCTGAAGGGGAACGGGTGGCCCGAGATCGCGCCGGATGTGTGGCTGATGGCGGGGTTCGCGCTGGCGATCGGGGTGGTGGCGGTGCTGACCTACCGGCGGACGCTGGATTGAGGCGGGGCTGACCGTCCGCTATACCGTACCCTGGCGATCCTGTATTTCGGCAAGGTTTTGAGGGGCGGCGGGCGCATCCGCCGCGGGAGAGGGGGCATGGGCAGCGACGGGGCATGGGCAGCGTGAGACGGGTTCCGCATTGCAGCCATTGGGGCGCGTACACGATCCTGGTCGAGGACGGGCGGATCGTGGGCGTCGAGCCGTTCGCGGATGATCCGTCGCCCTCGCCGATCATCCATTCCATCGGCGAGTGGGCGAACCCGGCGCGGCGCGTGCTGCGCCCGATGGTGCGCGAGGGATGGCTTGCGAAGCGCGAGAACAGCGACCGGCGCGGGCGGGGGCGCGAGCGCTTCGTGCCCGTCTCCTGGGAGGAGGCGACGGCGCTGGTGGCGGGCGAGATCGGGCGCGTCGCGGCGAGCTTCGGCAATGCCTCGATCTTCGCCGGCTCCTATGGGTGGACCAACAGCGGGCGGTTCCACCACGCGCAATCGCTGCTGCGGCGCATGCTGAACCTCGCGGGCGGCTATACCGGGCATGTGGACACGTATTCCACCGCGGCGGGGCCGGTGATCCTGCGCCACGCGTTGGGCAGCGACGTGGCATGCAACGGCCGCTCCTCCACGCTCGATACGATTGGGGAACATACCGATACGCTGGTGGTGTTCGGCGCCATCGCGCCGCGCACCGCGCAGATCGAATCCGGCGGCACCGCGCGCCACGAGGTGGAGGGCGAGCTGCGGCGGATCGCGGCACGCGGCACGCGGATCGTCCTCGTTTCGCCGGTGCGCGACGACCTGCCCCGGTGGATGGGGGCCGAATGGTGGCCGATCCGGCCCAACACCGACACCGCGCTGATGCTGGGGCTCGCCGGCGAGATCGTCGCGGCGGGGCGGCACGACCGGGACTTCCTGGATCGTTGCACCAGCGGCGCGGACGTCTTCCTGCGCTATCTCGACGGCAGCGCGGACGGGGTTCGCAAGGACGCGGCCTGGGCGGCCCGGATCACCGGGCTCGATGCGGCGGCGATCGCGGCACTTGCGCGGCGGCTCGTCGAGACGCGGAGCATGGTGACGGTAAGCTGGAGCCTGCAGCGCGCGCATCATGGCGAGCAACCGTTCTGGGCGGCGCTGGGTCTTGCCGCGGTGACCGGGCAGATCGGGCTGCCGGGCGGCGGCGTGGGCTATGGCTACGCGTCGCTGGGTGGCGTGGGGACGGCGATCAACCTCGCGCTGCCGCCGGCGATGTCGCAGCTGCGCAAGCCGATCAACAGCTTCATTCCGGTGGCGCGCATCGCCGACATGCTGCTCCATCCCGGGGCGGCGTTCAGCTACGAGGGCAAGGTTCGCGCCTATCCCGATATCCGGCTGGTCTACTGGGCGGGGGGCAACCCGTATCACCACCACCAGGATCTCAACCGTCTCGCCGAGGCGTGGACGCGGCCCGAGACCATCATCGTGCAGGACCCGATGTTCACCGCGACCGCGCAGCGCGCCGATATCGTGCTGCCGGCCGCGACCTCGATCGAGCGCAACGACCTCGCGGGCAACAAGCGGATGGACATGATCCTCGCGATGGCGAAGGCCATCGAGCCGCTGGGCGAATCCCGTTCCGATTTCGATATTTTCAGCGCGATCGCGGGGGAGCTTGGCGTGGGCGAGGCGTTCACGGAGGGGCGCGACGAGATGGGCTGGATCCGCCATCTCTACGAGACGAGCCGCAAGGACGCCGCCGCACGGCTCGGCTTCGAGATGCCCGCGTTCGAGGCGTTCTGGGAGGCGGGCCACGCGCGCTGCCCGGTGAGGACGGAGCACACGTATCTCGCCCGGTTCCGCGAGCGGCCGGAGGAGCACCGGCTCAACACGGAGAGCGGCCGGATCGTGCTCGGCAGCGCGCTGCTGGCGGGGCTCGGCTACGAGGATTGCCGGGCGCACCCCGCCTGGATCGAGCCGGTGGAGTGGCTTGGCGCGGCGCGCGACGCGGGGCAGCTGCACCTGATCTCGCGCCAGCCGGAAGGCAGGCTGCATTCCCAGCTCGAGACCGGGGCGGCGAGCCGGGCGGCGAAGCGGGGCGGGCGCGAGCAGGCGCGGCTCAACCCGGCGGATGCGGCGGCACTCGGCATCGCGGACGGAGAGACGGTACGGATGTGGAACGAGCGCGGCGCGTGCCTGGCGACGGCCACGGTGAGCGACGCAGTGCGACAGGGCGTCGTCGTGCTGCCGACGGGGGCCTGGTTCACGCCGGTGGGCAACACCGGGCTGGAGGTGGCGGGGAACCCGAACGTGCTCACGATCGATCTCGGGACGTCGCAGTTCGGCCAGGGGTGCTCGGCGCATACGTGCCTGGTGCGGGTCGAGCCCTATGCCGACAATCCCGGCGACGCGTTCGAGATTTACCAGGAGAAGCTGGCGGAGCTGGCCGCGGCCTGAGCGCGGCGG
>DAHUXX010000299.1 GCA_027306955.1 Acetobacteraceae bacterium
CCGTGCTGCAGCGCTTCGACGCGTTTCTCGCCCGCCTGCCCGCCGGTGTGCAGCTGCTGTCGCTGTTCGAGCGCAACCCGGCGCTGATGCGCCGCATCGCCGGCGTCCTCGGCGCCTCGCCCGCGCTCGCCGAGCATCTCGCGCGCCATCCCGCGGCGCTCGACGGGCTGCTGGCGCCCGAGCCGCCACGCGCCGTCTTCGCCCGTATGCGCGCACGCCTCGGGGATGCCGCGGACCTCGAATCCGCGATCGAGATGGTGCGCGAGACCGTGCGGGCGCAGGACTTCTTTACCGCCGTCGCGACGCTGGAGGGGCGGATGGACGCAGATGCCGCCGGCGAGGCCCGCAGCGCCACCGCGGACGCCGCGCTGCGGGCCCTGCTGCCGCGCGTGCTGGTCGACTTCGCTGCTCGCCACGGACGCGTGCGCGGCGGCGGCATGGCCGTGGTGCTGCTCGGCAAGGCGGGCGGGTTGGAGATGATGGCAGGCTCCGATCTCGACCTCATGTTCATTTACGACCATCCAGCGGCATCGGGCCACAGCACAGCGCGCGCGGGGGCGCGGGGGCTGCCGGCGAGCCAGTGGTTCATCCGCGCTGTCCACGCCTTCGTCGCCGCCATCACCGCGCCGGACGCGGCGGGGCCCATGTACGCCGTTGACATGCGGCTGCGCCCTTCGGGCAACAAGGGCCCGGTCGCGGTGCCGGCCGCGGGCTTCGCGCGCTACCACGCGACCGAGGCCTGGACCTGGGAACGCATGGCGCTCACGCGCGCCCGCGTGGTCGCGGGGCCGGCCAAGCTGCGCGCGCGCGTTGCCGCGATGATTGCCGATGCCCTGCGCGTGCCCGACGCCTCGCACGTGCGCCAAGACGCCGCCGCGATGCGCGCGCGGCTGGCCCGCGAGCTGCCGCCCACCGGCCCATGGGACGCCAAGCACCGGCTCGGCGGGCAGATGGAGGTGGAGTTCATCGCCCAGGCCCTGAGCCTCATCCATCCAGGCGCGGCCCACCCGACGACGCGCGTGGCCCTCGCCCAGCTGCGCGACGCTGGCGCGCTGGATGGGGCCGAGGCGGCGACGCTGATCCACGCCGACCATACCTGGCGAACGCTGATGGGGGTGCTGCGGCTCGCGCCACCCGACGGTGACAGGCTGCCGGCCCCCGTGCTCGCCGCCCTCGGCGCCAGCGATGTCCGCGAGCTTGCTGCGCGGCTCGACGCGATGGCCGCCGAGGTGCGCCGCATCTTCGAGACTCGCATCGGTCCCGTGAGATAAGACGCGCCATGCCCAGAACTCTCCGCCTCGCCGCCGCCCAGATGGGCCCCACGCAGCGCGCCGACACGCGTGAGGCGACGCTCGCGCGCATGCTCGCGCTGCTGGACCAGGCGGCGGCGCAAGGCGTGCAGCTCCTGGTCTATCCGGAGCTGGCCTTCACTACCTTCTTCCCGCGCTGGCTGATGACGGAGGAGGAGGTCGAGCGCTTCGTCGAGCCCGCGATGCCCAACTCCGCGGTGCAGAAGCTGTTCGACCGCGCCCGGTCGCGGGGTATCGGCTTCTATGTCGGCTACGCGGAGCGCACCGGCGCCCAGCGCTTCAATTCGGCAATCACCACCGGGCCGGATGGCGCGATCCTCGGCCACTACCGCAAGGTTCACCTGCCTGGCACCGCCGAGCCGCGCGCGGGCGAGCGCCATCAGCAGCTTGAGAAGCGCTACTTCGCCTATGGCGATCTCGGCTTCCCCGCCTTCCGCGGCCCCGCCGCCTGGGGCCTGCCGATCATGGGCATGCTGATCTGCAACGATCGCCGCTGGCCGGAAGCCTGGCGCGTCTATGCGCTGCAGGGCGTGGAGCTGATGGTGATGGGCTACAACTCGGCTGCCCACGACCCCAACGGCGGCGGCACGGAATCAGCGGAGCGGCGTACGTTTCATTCCACCCTCGCGGTGCAGGCCAACGCCTACATGAACGCGACCTGGGCGGTCGCCACCGCCAAGGCCGGGGTAGAAGACGGCGCTGGGCTCATCGGCGGCTCCTGCATCGTCTCGCCCGATGGCATCGTCGTGGCGCAGGCGACGACGCTTGGCGACGAACTGGTGGTGGTGGATTGCGACCTCGACGCCTGCCGCCAGGGCAAGACCAAGATGTTTGACTTCGCCGCCCATCGCCGGCCGGAACACTATCGTCGTATCGTCGAGCAGACCGGTGCCATTATCGAGGTCTGAGGTTGACCTGGCCGGCGGTGCGGCCAAGTTCAGCGCGACAAAGTTCAGCAGGCGACAGGGGGAGAACGACATGGCACTGGCCGAAGGCGGCACTTTGAAGGAAGGCGACAGGGCACCGGATTTCACCATGTCGGCGAGCGGCGGGCGGACCGTCAGTCTCAAGGCGATGAAGGGCAAGCCGTTCCTGCTCTACTTCTACCCCAAGGCGGACACGCCCGGCTGCACCAGGGAGGCCTGCGCCTTCCAGGATGCTCTGCCGCAACTGGGCAAGATCGGCATCGAGGTGATCGGCGTGTCGAAGGACAAGATGAAGCCGATCGAGGCTTTCGCCACCAAGTACGGGCTCGCTTTCCCGCTTGCCTCCGACGAGGATGTCTCGGTCGCCAAGGCCTATGGCGTCTGGGTCGAGAAGTCGCGCTACGGGCGCAAATACATGGGCGTGGAACGCGCCAGCTTCCTCATCGACAGGCACGGCAGCATCGCCAGGATCTGGCCCAGGGTGAAAGTGGACGGCCACGCCGCTGAGGTATTGGCCGCCGCCGAGGGGCTGGGCTAGCGCCGCGTCAGACCAGCGCCGGCTGCCGGCGTGGCCGCCGTTTCCAGCGCCGCGCCGCGCCGATTACCGCCACGATCGCATACAGGATCCCGATCCAGACCGCCGGCCGCGGCCAGGGGCTGAGCTGCAGGTTGGCCCCCAGCACCCGCAACGCGGGCAGGCCGGTTTCGGTTGCGTACCACAGCGCCTCGAACGTGGCCGTCGCCAGCGCCGCGGCCAGGGCGAGCGCCGCGAACAGCAGCGGCCGCGCCTGCACCCGCCGCGGCAGCAACCGCCAGCTGCCGAGCCAGAAGAACACCCCGGCCGCGAACACGGCGTTGGTGATGTCGATCTTCGCCTGCATGAAGTAGTGGATGAGCACCATGACCATGATCGGGAAGACGAACCGCTGCAGCTTCTTCCAGCTCCCGCGCATTCGCTCCCGCCAGCCATCGGTGGAGGTGACCGTAAGCGCGACCATGCCGCAGAACGCGACGAAACCGATGGTGAGATAGAGCCGCCTCGCGATCTCGCTGGCGACGAACTGCAGGCCGAAATTCTGCTGCATGACGTAGAAGACGACATGCGCGATCGCGTAGCAGCCGCTCGCCACCCCCAGCATGCGCCGCAACTGCACGATCTGCGGCCAGTCCCAAACCGCGCGGCCTGGAGAAACCGCGAGCGTCAGCAGCAGGAACCACACGGACCAGTCGCCGGTGCGGCGCAGCAGCTCCGTGATCGGTCGCCCGCCGAGATCGCCGCCGAACCCGCGCAGCAACAACCAGGCCGCGGGCGCGAAGAGGCTCGCGAAGACCAGCAGCTTGAACCAGGAAAACCGTCCTGTGGCGTCGTTCCAGGGCAAGGCCGTCTCCTCTTGCGCGTCATGGCTGCAACGCGCCGGCGGTCAAAACGTAACACCACGGATACGCGCGAGGCGCAGCTCCGGATGATGAATCCCCGGTCATCTGCGCCGCGGCCGCCGCCTCGCGCCCCGCGCTTGCCTAGCATAGGCTGCGCCCAGGAGGAGACAGCATGAATCTTTCGCGGTTGGCGGCGGCACGGGCGGGGTCCGGTAAGCCGGTGCGGGTGGTGCTGGTGGGGGCGGGCAAATTCGGCGCCATGTTCCTCGCCCAGGTGCCGACTTCGCCCGCGATCGCGGTGGCTGGCATTGCCGACCTCGCCCCGGACCGGGCGCGCGACGCCTGCCGCAATGTCGGCTGGGACGAGGCGCGCCTCGCCGCCTGCCGCTTTTCCGACGATGCCGCCGCCGTGATCGCCGATCTCAGGCCAGAGGTCGTTGTGGAGGCCACCGGCAACCCCGCCGCCGGCATCGCCCATGCTCGCGCCGCGATGGCAACCGGCGCCCATATCGTGATGGTCAATGTCGAGGCCGACGTCCTTGCGGGCCCGTTGCTGGCCGAGGAGGCGCGCGCGGCGGGCGTGGTCTACTCGCTCGCCTATGGCGACCAGCCGGCGCTCGTTTGCGAGATGGTGGATTGGGCCCGCACGGCCGGTTTTTCCGTTGTCGCGGCCGGCAAGGGGACGAAATACCTGCCCGCCTACCACGAGGTGACGCCCGACGACGTGTGGACGCATTACGGCCTCTCGCCGGAGCAGGCGAAGGCCGCGGGGATGAACCCGCAGATGTTCAACTCGTTCCTCGATGGCACGAAATCCGCGATCGAGATGGCGGCGATCGCGAACGCCACCGGCCTGGTCGTGCCGCGGGCCGGCCTGGCGTTTCCGCCCTGCGGCGCGGACGACCTGGCGCACACGCTGCGCCCGCGCAAGGTGGGGGGCGTGCTGGAAGGCACGGGCCTGGTCGAGGTCGTCTCGTCCCTGGAACGGGACGGCAGGCCGGTCGCGCGCGACCTGCGCTGGGGCGTGTACGTCGTGTTCGAGGCGCCGACGCCCTATGCCGCTGCCTGCTTCGCCCAATACGGGCTGCGCACGGACGCCACCGGCCGCTATACCGCGATGTTCAAGCCCTACCACCTCATAGGGCTGGAGCTTGGTATCTCCGTCCTCTCCACGGCGCTTCGGCGAGAGCCGACCGGCGCGCCGCTGGGCTTCTCGGGCGACGTGGTCGCGGTCACGAAGCGCGCCCTGCCAACGGGCACACGCCTCGATGGCGAGGGCGGCTACACCGTGTGGGGCCGGCTGATGCCAGCCGCCGAAAGCCTCGCGGTCGGCGCGCTGCCTATCGGGCTTGCGCATGGCGTCCGTACGACGCACGACATCCCGGCGGGCACCGTGCTGCGCCGTGCGGACGTGGAAGCGCCCTCAGGCATCGCCGCCGAGGCCCGCGCCGCGATGGAGGCGCGTTTCGCCATGGCAACGAAAGCCGCCTGATTACTGGAAGAACATCTTCCCGGGGTTGAGGATACCCTTGGGGTCGAACGCGGCCTTGATGTCGCGCATCAGCCCGATCGCGGTCTCGCCATGCTCTTCGAGGATGAAGCCGCGCTTGCCGATGCCCACGCCATGCTCGCCGCTGCACGAGCCGCCGAGTGCCAGCGCCCGCGCCACGATCTTGGCATCCAGCGCCCACGCACGCTCGATCCCACCCTCCTCCGGTGGGATCAGCACCACGGTGTGGAAATTCCCGTCGCCCACGTGCCCTACGATCGGCGCCGAAAGCCCGGACGCCTCGATATCCTCCTTGGCGCCAAGAATCGCCTCCGCCAATTTCGAAATCGGTACGATCACGTCGGTGGTGAAGGCGCGGTGCCCGGGCTTGGAGGCGAGTGCGGCCCAATATGAGTCGTGGCGCGCCTGCCACAGCTTCGTGCGTTCCTCCGCCGCCCGTGTCCAGGCGAAGTCCTGTCCGCCATTCTCCCGCGCGATTGCCTCCACCGCCTTCGCCTGCTCGGCAACGCCCGCCTCGCTGCCGTGGAATTCGAGGAACAACGTCGGCACCGCCTGCATTCCCGTGAGCCGCGCGTAGGCGATGCAGTCGCGCATCATCACCTCGTCGAGGATCTCGATGCGCGCGACGGGGATCGCCGCCCCCATCACCGCCATCACCGTCTCCACCGCGCCGGCGAGCGTGGCGAACTGGCAGACGGCAGAGGAGATCGCCTCGGGGATCGGATGCAGCCGCAGCCCGACCTCGGTGATGACGCCGAGCGTGCCCTCCGAGCCGATGAACAGCCGCGTCAGGTCATAGCCCGTGGCGGATTTGCGCACCCGCCCCCCGGTGCGCACCACGCGCCCGTCGGCCATCACCACGGTCAGCCCGAGCACGTTCTCGCGAATCGTGCCGTAGCGAACCGCGTTGGTGCCGGAGGCGCGCGTTGCCGCCATGCCGCCAAGCGTGCAATGGCTGCCGGGATCGACCGGGAAGAACAGGCCCTGGTCGCGCAGATGCTCGTTGAGCTGCGCGCGCGTAACACCGGCCTCGATGCGGCAATCCATGTCCTCGGCGT
Organism: Acetobacteraceae bacterium; assembly: GCA_027306955.1. GTDB lineage: Bacteria > Pseudomonadota > Alphaproteobacteria > Acetobacterales > Acetobacteraceae > JAJXXT01. The sequence goes on from DAHUXX010000299.1 coordinate 6,182, forward strand.
GCACCTCGACGATGCGCGTCATGCGGCTAAGATCGAGCGAGATGCCCCCGCGCACGGGCGTCACATGCCCTTCGAGCGACGTGCCGGCGCCGAACGGCGTCACCGGCACGCCATGCGCGTTGGCGAGCCGCAGCACCGCAGCGACTTCCTCGGTCGTCCCGGCGAAGACCACGGCGTCCGGCAGCACCGGCTTCTGGCTGTCCTCGCCATGCGCGTGCTGCTCGCGCAGGGCCGTGCCGGTGGAGAAACGTTCGCCGAGCAGCGCACGCAGGTCGTCAGCAATCTTCATCAAAGCCTCCCGGAAGAAGGCCAGGGCTGTGCCCTGGACCGCCAGGGGCCGTCAGGCCCTTGGATCCCGAACGCTTATCAGGCCGCGAAACCGAGGCCAACGCCCGCCAGCGCCGCAAGAAACACGACGACGAGCGGCGGCGCGCGCCAGGCAACCAGCAGCACGAACGCCGCCGCCGCCACCGCGAAATCCGCCGGCGCCTTCACCGCGCTGATCCACACCGGGTTGTAGAGCGCGGCGCCGAGCAGCCCCACCACCGCCGCGTTGGTGCCACGCATCGCCGCCTGTGCGCCGGGCCTGGCACGCAGGCCGTGCCAGAACGGCAGCGTCCCCAGCAGGCAGAGAATGCCGGGGATGAAGATCGCCAGCAGGGCCACCACCGCGCCCGCGACGCCGCCCGGCGCGATCCCCGCCACGGCGCCGAGATAGGCGGCGAAGGTGAACAGCGGGCCCGGCACCGCCTGGGCGGCGCCATACCCCGCGAGGAAGCTGTTGTCGGAAACCCAGCCAGGCAAGACGACCGCATTGTGCAGCAGCGGCAACACCACATGTCCGCCGCCGAACACCAGCGCCCCGGAACGATAGAACGCGTCGAACAGCGCCAACACTCCCCCGCGCGCCGGCACGAACGCCACCGCCAGCAGCAAAAAGAAGAGCACGAGGCAGGCCGTCGCGAACCGCCGCGACACCGGCATCGCGAACCCATCGGGCGCCGCGCCCGCGTCGCCGCGGCACAGCCGCCAGCCCGCGATGCCACCGGCCGCGATCGGGCCGATCTGGAAGGCGGACCACGGCGCCAGCAGCATCACCACCAGGGCCACGGTCGCGATCGAGGCCCGCGTGCGATCCGGGCATAGGCTCCGCGCCATCCCCATCACCGCCTGCGCCACGATCGCGACGGCGACGAGTTTCAACCCGTGCAGCAGCCCGGCTCCCGCCTGCGAGTCCGCGATCGTCCCCGCGCCATAGGCGAACAGCACCAGGAGTGCCGCGGATGGCAGGGTAAATCCGGTCCACGCGGCGAGCCCGCCGAGCAGTCCGCCGCGCATCAGGCCGATGCCGAACCCGGTTTGACTGGACGCGGGCCCAGGCAGAAATTGCGCGAGCGCGACGAGATCCACGTAGGCGCGCTCGCTGAGCCATTTTCGCCGCTCCACGAACTCCGCGCGGAAATAGCCGAGATGCGCGATCGGCCCGCCGAAACTGGTGCACCCGAGACGCAGGAAGACGAGCAGGATCTCGAGCGGACTGGAGGCGGCCGCGCCGGCCGAGAGGAGAGGATCCGGCTCGCGGGATACTGATTCGGACATCACGCAAGGATACTATCGGATTCCGATGGCAGCAACCGAGGGCCTTGATTTCCACGACCTGCTCGCCGGCTTTGTGCGGATTCATATCCTGCACCATGCCGCCGAGGGCGAGGTCTATGGCCAGTGGCTCATCGAGGAGCTGGCGCGCCACGGCTACCGTCTCAGTCCCGGCACGCTCTACCCGATGCTCCAAGCCCTGGAGAAGCGCGGCTACCTCACCTCCCGCGAGGATTCGCAGGGCCGGCTCGGCCGCCGCCGCAAGGTCTACGTCGCGACCGGGGAAGGCCGGCGCGGCCTCGAACTCGCCCGCGAGCGCCTGCGGGAACTCACTGGCGAGGTCGCCGGGGTTCCCAAGCCCTGGCGGCAAGGAAAAGGGTCTGGGGCCTAAGGCGCCAGCCTTATGCCCTCTAGAACGGCCGCCCTTCCAGCGGATATGCCGGATCATTGTATCCCGGTGTCGAGGGATGCC
>DAHUXX010000005.1 GCA_027306955.1 Acetobacteraceae bacterium
CAGACCTATCGATATTCCCGTCTCGGTCTCAGCACGCGCGTGCGCCGGCGCCAGTCCGTGACGCTGTGGCAGAAAACGCTCGATGCAGTGCGGCGAGGCGATGTCGCTGCCGCCACCGAGATCGCCCGCCGCCGTATCCTGCAATCGCGTGCGGAGGCGCTACGCCTCCTCGGCTCCGACAACATCGGCACCGACTGACGGCTCCCGGGTCTTGTTCAAAAACGGGCGCCTCACAGCCACCCCGACCACGACGCGGCTTGCACCGGTGGGCCCACAGGAAAGCCCTCCAGACGCGCCGCTGCGTCAGCCTTTAGGGCGGTGTCCCAGCTGATTGAATCGGAGCTGATTCCCGAATCGGGCGATCAGTGATTCAAGCTTCCTGCCGGGGCGGGAGGCCGGCAGGGATGTCCAAGGCGCCTTTCGCTGGATTTGCGACAACGGGTTGTCGCTGCTGTGCGCGATGACGGGCAGATGAGAGCTGGGTGCGATAGACGAGGTTGTCCGGGACTGTCAGTAATTTTGTGCGCGAGGCGGTGCTTGTCATCAGATGACGAACCGCTCGCCGAAGATGACGGCGAACTGGGTCTTCCCCTCCGCCCATTCCCGCGGCGGGCGTTTCCATTCCCGGGCCGCGGTATTGAGCTCGACCTATAGCAGCTTCATCGCGGCATCGTCACCGGGGAAGTGCCCGCGGGTGCGGACGGCGCGGCGCAGCTTGGCGTTCAGGGCCTCGATCGCGTTGGTTGTGTCGATGATCCGGCGCACGCCTTCGGGGAAGGCGACGAACGGGATCACCTGGTGCCAGTGTCGCCGCCAGCTTTGGGCGATCGCCGGATAGCGGCTGCCCCAAGGTCCCTGCTCAAACGCTTCCAGCGCGGCCAGGCCGGCCTCTTGGGCCTCGGCGCGATAGACGGCACGCAACGCCTGCGCGATCGGCTTGCGATCCTTCCATGACGCAAACCACATGCTGTTTCTGAGCAGGTGGACGATGCACGTCTGCAAGACGGTTGCAGGGAAAACCGCACTGATCGCCTCGGGGAAGCCCTTCAGGCCGTCGACGACGGCGATCAGGATATCGGCCACTCGGCCGATAGCATGCGCTCGGACAGCGCCTTCTTCAGCTCGTCAATCAAGCCGTCCCTGGCGAACAGCTCCCCTGGATTACGCCCAGCCAGCAGCAGATCCAGAACCCCCTTGTCGATTGCCATGGCAATGGTCCCTTCGCTTCCATCCTATGGCCCCACGCATAAAATTCCGGATAGTCCCGATCGCCTCCGTCGTGGTGGCGCTGCCGTGGAGAACCTGGCCCATAGTGCTTCCTTCCACTCGCGTGAGAAGATTGCACCATCAAATCCCGGGGATCAAACACCCAGGACTCTTTTCAGTATTCATTTTCAAACTGACCCACTGCCCACGCGCACCGGAATGTTGCGCCGGCCGGGCTCTCGTGTAGCGTTCCCACCGCGAAGGGGAAGATGGTTGCGCCAGCCTTGCCTCGCCTTTTCCTCAGCTATGGCCGGCGCGACGCGGAGGCGCTCGCGGCGCGGCTTGAGGCTGATCTGGCGGCGGCGGGCTTCACCGTCTTCCGCGACCGCCCCGGCCTGCGCCCCGGCGAGGCGTGGGACGCCGCACTCGGCCGCGCCATCGCGGAGAGCGACGTGCTGCTCGCCGTGCTCTCGCCCCATGCCGTGCGCACCGCCGCGGACCCCGGCAACGAAGGCGGGCGCGACAGCGTCTGCCTCGACGAGATCGCGCTCGCGGACCGGCTCGGCAAGCGCATTGTGCCGCTGCTCGCCACGCCCTGCCGCGTGCCGATCCTGATCGCCCGCCTGCACCAGATCGACTTCACCAACTGGCAGACCCTGCCGGGTGTCTACGATGCCGGGCGCAGCCAACTCCTCGCCGCCCTCGCCGCACCGGCCGCGGTCCCGGCCGCGGCCGATTCCGGCTGGGATTTCGGCCCGCTGATCCGCCGCCTCAGCGACGGCTTCGTCGGCCGCGATTGGCTCTTCGCCGAGGTCGAGGCCTGGCGCGACGGCCGCGACAGCGCGCCGCTGCTGCTGCTGGGCGAGCCCGGCATCGGCAAATCCGCCTTTCTCGCCGAGTTCGTCCGCCGTGAGGGCGGGCGCGGCGTCGCCGCCTGGGGCTTCTTCCAGGCGGCGACGCCGGCCACCCGCCAGCCCAGCCGCTTCGTGCGCGACCTCGCCGCCCTGCTCGCCCGCCACGTGCCGCTGCTCGCCCCGGCGCTGAGCGCCCCCGCCATTGCCCGCGAACTCACCGAGGATGCCTGCCGCCTCGACCCCGCCAGCGCCTTTGAGCGCGGCCTCGTCACCCCGCTCGCCGGCCTCGCCCCGCCCGGCCGCAACCTTATCGTCGCGCTGGACGCGCTCGACGAGGCGGCGCAGGCGCCCGGTGGCGGCGTCCCTGTCACGGCGCTGCTCGAGGACTGGAACCGGCGCATGCCGCCCTGGCTGCGCCTGCTCGCCACCTCGCGGCCCGACCCAGCCGCCCTGAGCGGGCTCGCCGATGCGCGCACGCTACGCCTCGCCGCGGACGACGAGCGCAACCTCGCCGATGTCGCCGATTTCGTCGTCGGCGGCCTCGCCGGCCAGCCGCTCGCGGCGGCGGTCGCGGCGCGCAGCGACGGGAACTTCCTCTACGCGCGCGAGGCGATGGGTGCCATCGCCGCGGGTGCCACCCCGGACACGCTGCCACGCGGGCTTCCCGGCCTCTACGCGCGCTTTCTCGAACGCGCCTTCCCCAGCGCCGAATCCTACGCGCCAGCGGCCAGGATCCTCGCGGTCATGCTCGCGGTGGAGGAACGCCTGCCTGCCGCCACGCTGGCCGAAATCGCCGGCCTCGCCCCGCGCGCCGCTCGCGCAGCCCTCGACGGCTTGGCCGGCTTCCTGATCGACGAAGGCGAGGGGCCGAGCCTGCACCACTGGACCCTGGCCGAGTGGCTCACCGATGCAGGGCGCGGTGACGCGCGTTTCCTTGTCGATCGCGCCGAGGGAAGCGCGCTGCTCATCGCCTGGTGCACCGCCAGGCCGCGCGAGCCCTACACACTCGCGCATCTGCCGGCACATCTCGCCGCCGCCGGCCGCATCGGCGAACTCGCCGCCCTGCTCGCCGGCAGCTTCGCCGCGGACAAGGCGGCACGCTTCGACGAGGTCGCGGCGGCGGCGGACTGGGGCCTGCTCTGCCGCGCCCTCCTCGCCGCCAACCGCGATGCGGAAGTGGCGGCCCTGGTCAACACCGGCGAACGCCGGGCTGCTGCCGCCGCCGCTGCCGCGCTCGGCGCGGCACGCCTGCCACCCGAGCGGCTCGGCCGCATCCTGCCCTTGCTCGACGGTGCCGGCGAGGCCGGCGTGCGGGCACGCGCCGCCGCCCTCGCGCTCGCCGCGGAAGCCGGGCTCGGCGCCATCATCACCGCCGCCGTCTCGGACCGGCGGGCGCCGGTGCGCGCCGCCGTCATCACCGCGCTGGACCGCCTGCGCCGCGCCGATCCTCAAGCGGGCTGGGCGGCGCTGGAAGAACTTGCCACTGCGACGGTCAATCCGCTGGGCCTGCCGCGCGGGCGCATCCTCGAAACCATGGGCGGTGTCTCGCTCGCGCTGATCTCGAGCGAAGCCGCGGACGCCGCCTCGCTGCACCGGCTCGCGGCACTCTGGCAGGGCATGGTCGTACGCATGTCGCGCGGTCCGGTGGTGCGCCTGCTCGGCCGCGCCTGGCTCCTGCGCCTCCTGCGCCCGAAGCTCGCCGGCATCTTCGCCGACCAGCCCGACTACCAGCCCTTCAACCTCGCCGAGATGCAGGCCTGCTACGCCCGCCCGCCGGAGTTCCGCGCGCAGGCCGAGCCTATGATCGCGCTGATCGAGGACCCGCGCCCGGGTCCCGACGCGCTGCTCGCGGAAATGCGCCGCGACGTGCCGTTCGACGTGCACCGCATGCTCGCCGCCGAGCGCGCGTTGGTCGTCCTCGGCGCCGTCCAGCCGGAGCCGACCATGGACGCGCTCGAACAGCTGCACCGCGATGCCCCCGCCTGGTTCCACCAGTCACTGCTCTACGCCGGCTTCCACCTCGCCGGCGCCGCCGAGGCGTCGGACGACGAAGTGGAGCGCTATCTTGTCCTCGCCGGCGACGTGATCGGCGCCGGGCGCGGCGTGTTCGCGACCGCGACGCGCGCCTACCGCCTGGTGCCGCACATGGCCTGGCCGGAGATCGTGCTCGCCCGCCACCGTCCGGCGGAGGCCGGCACCTTCCTCGGCCACTGGTACCGCGAGGCAACCCGCCTCGGTGATCGGAATTTCGCCACCCGCGCGGTGCAGGCGGCAGGGCTGATGTCCTTCGCCTACGGCCTGCACCGCGAGGCGCTGGCCGCCCTCGCCCCCGCGATCGCCGGCGCCGACCCGGCGCTGCTTTCTGCTCTCGCGCAGACGCTCGCCAACATCCGCGCCGCCGCCCCGGACCTGATCGACGGCTTTCTCGACGATGCCGCGTCGGGCCTGGCCGGCCGCGCGCTGGCGCTGCGCGTGCGCTCGCTCATGCCCTCGGTCAGCGCCGCGGACTTTCCCACCTGGGTCGATACGTTCTTCAACTATCTGCTCTTACGCAACGAACATGTCCGCGCAGAGTTCGTCGGCGCCTTCCGCCGTGCCGCCGCCGCGCGCACCGTGGACGCCGTGCTCGATGACCTCATCCTGCTGGTGACGCGTCTGATCGGCGAGTGGCGCGGATGAAGCCCTCACCCCGCCCGGTGCGCGAGATACGCCGTGTGCAGCACCGGGTGCAGGCTCGCGCGCGGAAACACGCCGCTGAAGCTCTGTTGCCACGCCACCTCGAGCCTGTGCCGCGCCAGCACCGCGGGCCAGGCCTCCGGCGCGCGATAATGGTGCGGCGCCGAGCGACGCTCGACATTGAGCCGCCGGTCGGCGCGCAGCGTCGCCGCCTCGGCGCGCGGATCGGGCGGCGTATCCTCGAGCAGCACGAACGCGGCCCCCACCCGCAGCACGCGCGCGATCTCCCCCAGCACCCGCTCCTGGTCCGCTTCCGCCAGGTGGTGCAGCACGAACGCGGCCCACGCGCCGTCGAACAGCGCTGGTGGAAACGGCAGCCGCATCCCGTCTCCCCGGAGCCAGGACAAGCCGCGCAAGGCGCGCCGCGCCAGCCGCTCAGAGGGCGCATGGACGGGATCGAGCATCACGCAATTCCGTTCCGGCGCGGCGCGCTGCACCGCCTCGGCGACATGCCCGGTCCCGGCGCCGACATCGAGCAGCAGGCCGCGGCGCGGCAACAAGTCCGAGAGGCCGGAGAGGCGCAGGATATCCGCCGCCCGCCGCCGCAGGATGGCATCGAGCCAGCCGCTCGCGAGCACCGGGCGCAGGATGCAGTCGGGCAGCGGGGAAGGTGGGGCGTTCATGGCGCCAATTTGCGGCTTGCCGCCTGCGCGGTCGATGAAATGTTTCCGGCCACGCTGATCGCGCATGCAGGCTGATCCCCAGGCCCTGATGGCGGCCGGCGAATTCCTCGCGGCGCACGACGCCGCACTGGCGCGCCTCGCCGCCGGCGAGGACAGCCCGACGCTGCGCCAGGCCGCCGTCCTCGCGCTCGCGCGCGCCGGCGCCCTCGGCTCGGCCTGCCGCCTGTTCGCGCGCCTCGGCCTCGGCGAAAGCCGCGACCCCGAAATCCGCGGCCTCGGCGCCCGCCTGCTCAAGGACCGGGCGCTCGCCTCGGGCTGGCGAGCGGACGCCGAGGCCGCCGCCCGCGCCTCGATCTCCCTGTTTCGTGATACCAACGATTCCTGGCACGGCATCAACGCGGCCGCGATGCTGCTGCTCGCCGGGCGCGGCCACGCGGCGACACGTTTGGCCGCCGTTCTCGCCGCGCTGCCCGATCGCGGCGACTAGTGGTCTGCCGCGACGCGGGCCGAGGCGGCGCTGCTCGCCGGGGACCTGGCCAGCACGTCCCGCGCGCTGGAGGCGGCGCAAGTCCGCGCCGGCGACGATCTCGCTTCCCGCGCCGTCACCCTGCGCCAGATGCGCTGGGAGGTCGAACGTCTCGGCCTCGATCCCGCCGTGCTCGCTCCGCTACGGATGCCCGCGGTGGTGCATTTCTGCGGCCGCATTCCCGGCGGCCCCGCCGACGAGGCGCCGTTGCGCGCGGCCGTCACCCCGCTGGTCGCTGGCGTCGGGCACGGCTTCGGCAGCCTCGCCGCCGGTGCTGATATCGTGATCGCGGAGGCGCTGCTCGCCGCCGGCGCCAGGCTCACGGCCATCCTGCCCTTCCCGCCGGAGGCGTTCATCGCAGCCTCCGTGGCACCGGCGGGCGAGCACTGGGTCGCGCGCTTTTCCGCCGTGCTGCCGCGCTGCGAAACTATCGTGCTGAGTACGCAACGAATGGACGACTGCGACTTCCAGCTCGCCTCGCGCCGGGCCATGGGCCGCGCGCGCCTCGCCGCCGCGGCACTCGCGGCACCCTGCTGGCAGATCGCGGTGATGGACGGCGAGCCCGCGCCCGGCGTGGCCGGCACCGCGGCCGATGCCGCCGCCTGGGCGCGCGCCGGCGGACGCGGCCACCTCCTGCCCAGCCCTTGGCCGCGCCGCGAGCAGACCGCCGCGGCCCCGGCCACCGCGCGCGAGACGAAATCCGTGCTGTTCGCGGACCTGCGCGGCTTCGGCGCACTCGACGACGCGGCGCTCGCCCGCTTCTACGCTGCCGTCCTGCCCCGCTTCGCCGACGCGCTCGCCATCGGCGCGCCCACCTACCGCAACGCCTGGGGCGATGCGCTGCAGGCGGTGTTCGACACGCCGGCCCTCGCTGCCGCCGCCGGCGTGGCCGTCGCCCGTGCCGTGCCGGCCGGCACGCTCGTGGCGGTCGGCTTGCCCGCGACGCTCCGCCCGCGCCTGGCGTTGGATTTCGGCGCACTCGCCCCGGTGTTCGACCCGGTGCAGGGCGTGGAAAAATTTGCCGGCACGGTGATGACCCGCGCCGCGCGCATCGAGCCGGTCACGCCCCCCGGCAGCATATACGCCACCGAATCCTTCGCCTGCGAAATGGCGCTCGACCCGCAACCGCGCTTCGCCTGCGACTATGCGGGGATCGTGGCGACCGCGAAGGGGTTCGGCCATCTTCCGCTGTATGCGCTGCGCCCGCTCGGCGCCGCCCCAGACTCCGAAGCCGAAGGAGACGCGCCGTGATCACGCTCCCACCAGGTTGCGCCCTGTTCGAGGGCGTGCGTCCCGAAGACTGCACCCGCCTTCTCGCCGCCGCCTCGATGCGCGACTTGGCCGAGAACGAGGTCGTCTTCCGCCAGGGTGATCCCGCCGGCGCCGCCTATGTGGTCGCGGGCGGCACCGGGAATGTGCGCGCCGGCGCCGCGGGCGGTGCACAGAAGCAGCTGATGGTCGAGATCTTCAGGCAGGGCGACCTGTTCGGCGAGCTCGCCGCCCTCGACGGCACGCGGCGCAGCGCCGAGGCGACCGCGCTCGGCGGCCCCGTGCACCTCGCCGTGCTGCCGGCCAAGGCATTTCGCGACGCGCTGGCGGAGGTACCGCGCCTCGGTGCGAATCTCGCGCTGCTACTCGCCGCCCGCGTGCGCCGCACCTTCACCCTGCTGCAGGACGCGACGTTCGAGCGGCTGGAGATCCGCCTCGCCCGTCAGCTCCTCTACCTCGCCCGTCGCGACGGTCGCCCCGCGCCCGGGGGCGTGCGCCTCGGACAGCGCGTCAACCAGGACGATCTCGCGGACCTCATGGGTGCCACGACGCGCAGCGTCATCACCATCCTCAACGCCTGGCGCGCGGACGGCATGCTTCGTTACGACGCACGCACCGGCCGCGTCACCCTGCCCGACCCCGACCGCCTGGTGCGGCTGGTGGAGGGCGGGTGACCGGCCGCCACGCGGTGTGAAGCGTTTCAGTGAGGGCGGCGTGGGGGGTTTTTAGAAGGGGGTCACGGCGGCTGGGTCGGGGATGGTCCTCGGCAGTCCCGCCCGAACAGGAGATGACCCGATGATCAAGACCCTTGCTC
>DAHUXX010000018.1 GCA_027306955.1 Acetobacteraceae bacterium
GCGCCGATCGCTCTCGGGGCCTTCCGTCGTCGCAACGGCCTCGACGCTCTCCTCAGCCTCGGTCGGCTCTTCGCCCGCCTCGATCTCCTCCGCGATCGCCACGACGGCGGATGGCAGGGCATGGGGCGCCTCGGCCGGCACCTCCCTCGATTGCGCCGCCACCGGCGCATGCGTACCCTCGGCGCGCGCCCGTACCCGCTCGATCCGCACCGCCGGCGGAACGAGCGCCGGGTCCGCCGCGAACTCCACCGAAAGCCCGCTGCGCTGCTCGATCTCGGCGATGCGCGCGCGCTTGTGGTTGAACAGGTAGAGCGCGATGTCGGGCGCCACAAACACGGTGATGGCGCTCGCGCGTCCCTTCGCCGCCTCCTCCTCGATCGCCCGCAGCACATGGATGGCACTGCTCTCGGTGCCGCGCACATGCCCGGTGCCGCCGCAATGCGGGCAGGCCACGAAGCTGCTCTCCGCGAGCGACGGGCGCAGCCGCTGCCGGCTCATCTCCAGGAGCCCGAAATGGCTGATCGAGCCTACCTGGATGCGCGCCCGGTCGTTCTTCAGCGCCTCCTTCAACCGCCGCTCCACGGCGTGGTTGTTGCGCCGGTTCTCCATGTCGATGAAGTCGATGACGATCAACCCCGCGAGGTCGCGCAGCCGCAACTGCCGCGCCACCTCATCGGCGGCTTCGAGATTCGTCTTGAGCGCCGTCTCCTCGATGCCGCGTTCGCGCGTCGCCCGCCCGGAGTTCACGTCGATCGCCACCAGCGCCTCGGCCTGGTTGATCACCAGCGACCCGCCGGAACGCAGCGGCACGCTCGGCAGCAGCATCGCGTCGAGCTGCGCCTCGACATGGTGGTGCGCGAACAGCGGCGTCGCCCCCTGCCACAGCATCACCTTCTTCGCGTGCGTGGGCATCAGCATGCGCATGAAGTCGTGCGCCGCCTTCCAGCCTGCCTCGCCATCGACCACCACGTCCTCGATGTCGCGCGTGTAGAGGTCGCGGATCGTGCGCTTGATAAGGTTGGCTTCCTCATAGATCAGCGCCGGCGCCACGGAGCGCAGCGTCAGCTCGCGGATATCGTCCCACAGCCGCATCAGATACTCGCAGTCGCGCACGATCTCGGGTTTCGGCCGGTTGGCGCCGGCGGTGCGCACGATGAGCCCCATCCCGTCCGGAATTTGCAGCTCGGCGGTGATCTCCTTGAGTCGCCGCCGGTCGGCGGCCGAGGTGATCTTGCGCGAGATGCCGCCGCCGCGCGGCGAGTTCGGCATCAGCACGCAGAACCGTCCCGCAAGCGAAATATACGTGGTCAGCGCCGCGCCCTTGTTGCCGCGCTCCTCCTTCACGACCTGCACCAGCAGGATCTGCCGGCGTTTGATCACTTCCTGGATGCGGTAGTTGCGCTGGAAGGTCGCCGCGCGCCGCGCCCGCACGCGCGCCTCGTCGGCGCCGTTGCCCTCGAACGTGTCGCCCGCGCCGCCGAGCGTCTCGGGCGGCGCCGCCTCGATTTCGCCTTCCTCGCCTTCCTCCTCCCCATTCTCGTCGGAGGTCTCATCCGCGGCTTCGTCCGGCGTCTCGCCGGCGGCCCGTGCGCCGTGCTCCTCGCCCGCCGCAACCGCTGCATCATGGGCGTCGCCGGCCCCTTCCTCGCGCGGGGTGCCCGGCCCCGACCCCCGTTCGGCCGCCTCGCTCGGTTCCGGCATCGCCGGTGCGCCGCTCACGGCATGCTCGCCCCGACCGGCCTCGACAGCGCTGTCGGGGGCGGCCTCGACGCCACCAATCTCCTCCGCTCGCGCCTCGGCGTCGTCGACCAGCCCCTCCTCGCCCGCCGTCTCCTCGGACGCGACCCGCCCCGGCCGCGGCATCGCCAGCGGTTCGGCTTCCTCCTCCTCCTCTTCCTCGCGCGCCGCCGCGGCCTGCAACGCCAGCAGCTTCTCGCGATCGGAGATGGGGATCTGGTAATAGTCGGGGTGGATTTCGCCGAAGGCGAGAAACCCGTGCCGCCCGCCGCCATACTCGACGAAGGCGGCCTGCAGGCTCGGCTCTACGCGGACGACCTTGGCAAGATAGATATTGCCCTTGAGTTGCCGCTTGCTCGCCGTCTCGACGTCGAAATCCTCAACCTTGTGCCCGTCCAGCAGCACCACCCGCGTCTCTTCCGAGTGGGTGGCGTCGATCAGGATACGTTTGGTCATTCGCAGCGAATCTCCGGTGGGCCGGCCAGGCCGCGCGATTGGCGCGCCGCCGGCGGTGGAATTGGCCCAGCACCGCGGGGGCGGGGCAATCGCCGTCCGCTTGGGCACTGGATACGGGTTGGAACACGGGCATGGACCCCATTTTCTCGTTCGGTTGCGAGCACGGCTCCGTGGCAGGTAGCCAGGAACGGCGCTCCGTCTCGTACGGGTCCCCGGCCGCCTGGTCCGGCGCCTCTGGGGCTGCCCGGGACCGTGAACCGGCCGCATCGCCTGCCGAGCGCCGCAGCCGACAGGGGAGTGCCCAAAAGCAGGGGCGCGTTCCCGGGGCGGCGTCGCACGACGCCACGACCATGACGGAAACCGCTCCCCCTCGCAAGCACCTCTTCGCAAGCGCCACATCGCCTGTGTGCAGGGCCCCCGGGGCGCCATCTTGGACTGGACCCGGAAGGGATGACGACTCATTCACCAACGTTCAACGTGCAATTTCCGATTTTCTATGGTAGGAAAGGATTGTATGTTCATGACAGGAACGGCATCATGCTGACCCGCCGCAACCTGGGGCGTGCCCTGGCCGGCCTGCCGGCCCTTGCCGCGATCGCTTTCAACGAGGCCGCCACCGCCGCTCCCGTTCGCTCCAAGCTCCCGCTCGTGATGCTCGACCCCGGCCACGGCGGCATGGACCCCGGCGCCATCGGCGTCTCTGGCACCTACGAAAAGTACATCGCCATCAACACGGCGCTGGAACTGCGCCGCCAGTTGGAGGCTACCGGTCGCTACCGCGTCGGCATGACCCGCTCGGCCGACGTGTTCATCCCGCTGCAGGAGCGGGTCGCCATTGCCCAGCACAACGGGGCCTCGCTGTTCGTCTCCATGCACGCCGACGCGCTCTCCGACCCCTCGGTGCGCGGCGCCAGCGTCTACACGCTCGCGACTCACCCCTCGGACGCGCAATCGGCGATGCTGGCCCAGAGCGAGAACGCCGCGGACCGCTTCGCCACCGGCCACTACAAGGCTCCCTCGGCGGATGTCGCCAACATCCTGGCGAGCCTGGTACGGCGCGAGACGCGCACCGAGTCGGCGGTGATGCAGCACGCCGTGGTGCAGAACCTGGCCGAGAAAGTGCCCCTGCTCGTGAATCCCGCCCGCCATGCCGGGTTCATCGTGCTGGAATCGGCCGTCATTCCCAGCGTCCTGGTGGAAATGGGTTTCATGTCCAACCGCCTGGACGAAGCGGCGCTGCGCCAGCCCGCGCACCGCGCCATCGTCGCCGCGGCACTCAGGGGCGCGGTCGACAAGTATTTTGCCTCGGTCGACAACGGCACGCCGGTCGCGGGCTAGACGCCGGCGGCCGCGGGGGAGGGAAGCTCGGGCGGGGAACCTTAAGGTTCGCGCCATGGATTCGCCCCGCCTTCCGGTGTAACTGCCCGCCATGGCTCCCCCCCTGCACGCCGGCCCACGCTTGGTTCCGTCCAACGGGCGCAATCCCGGCGAACCCCCATCCGGCAAACCTGACCCCGGGAAACCTGACCGCGGCGAGAAGCCGCGCCGCCGGCGCCGCTTCGCCCTGTTTTCGGGCCTTTTCTGGCCGCTGCGGCTGCTCGCTACCGTGGTTACCGTCGCCCTGGTCGGCGGCCTCGTGGTCGGGGTCTACCTGATCGAGCGCGACACCGCGAACCTGCCGAGCCTGGAGACGCTGCGCCACTACCAGCCCAAGCTGATGACCCGGCTCTACGCCGGCAACGACCAGCTCGAGGCCCAGCTCGCCGTCCACCGGCGCATCTACGTGCCCATCACCGACATCCCGCTGGTGGTGCAGCAGGCCTTCATCGCCGTCGAGGACCACACTTTCTACCAGAATCCCGGCATCGACCCGGCCGCGATCCTCCGCGCCGCGTTCACCGACCTGATGCATATCGGCACCAACCGCCGTCCGATCGGCGCCTCGACCATCACGCAGCAGGTCGCCAAGAACATGCTGCTGAACGACAAGGTGACGATCCGCCGCAAGATCCGCGAGGCCATCCTCGCGCTGCGCATGCAGCGGGTGCTGACCAAGGATCAGATCCTGCAGCTCTACCTGAACCAAATCTATCTCGGCGAAGGCTCCTACGGCGTCGCCGCGGCGGCCCTCGCCTATTTCGACAAGCCGATCGAGGAGATCACCCTACCCGAGGCGGCGCTGCTTGCCTCGCTGCCTAAGGCGCCGAGCTACTACGACCCGTTCCTGCACCCGAAGGCGGCGCTGGTGCGGCGCAACTACGTGCTCGACCGCATGGTCGCCAACCACGCCATCACCGCCACCCAGGCCGCGGCCGCGAAGGCGACCCCGATCACGCCGGTGCCCTACACGCAGCCGCGCACCATTGACGGCGCCGACTACTTCACCGACGAGGTGCGCAACCGCCTCATCGCCCGCTTCGGCCTCACGCGCACCGAGACCGGCGGTCTCACCGTCCACACCACGCTCGACCCGCGGCTGCAGGCCTTCGCCGACAAGGCACTGCACGACGGGCTGCTGGCCTACGACCGCCGCCACCCCGCCTGGCGCGGCCCCGCGGGCCACGTCACGCCACCCGCCGGCACCTGGGCCGCCGCCGCCTGGGCGAAGACGCTGGCACATCAGCCGGCGCCGCCCGGCATGCTGCACCGCTGGCAGCTCGGCCTCGTCGTCGCCGAGACGCCGGCCGCCGCCACGATCGGCCTCCTGCAGGGTGGCAAGCCGGTGACGGCGCAACTGCCGTTCTCCTCGCTCGGCTGGGCGCGGCACGAGGACGCCGCCGGCAACCTTGGCCCGCCGCCGGCCAAGATCGCTGACGTCGTCGTTCCCGGCGACCTCGTCATGCTCAAGGTCGCACCCGCCG
>DAHUXX010000024.1 GCA_027306955.1 Acetobacteraceae bacterium
AAAGACCATGCGCTTCTCCTCGTCGCTCATCGTCATGCGAAACGCATGCTCGGGGTTGTCCATGTCCCAGTGCGGGTAGTCCGTGGCAAACAACAGCCGGTCCCAGCCCATCCAGTCCATGGTCTGGCGCAGCTGCTCCGGTTTTTCCGGCTCGTCCGCGGGCTGGGAGGTGAACCAGAAACGCTCGCGGATGGTCTCGGATGGCGGGCGCGTCACATGCGCCAGTTCGTCACGGAAGCGCGACCAGTAATGGTCGAGCCGCCAGGCGAAGCCCGGCACCCAGGCAAAGCCCGCCTCCACGATCACCACCTTGAGGTTCGGGATGCGCTCCAGCACGCCCTCCAGGATCAGCGACGCAACGATCGTCTGTTGCGAGATCGCGACCTCGTGATGCTCCTCGACGTAGAAGGAGGGCCAGCCCGACGGTGTCACCGCGCGGCCGTTATAGCCCATCGTGTGCAGGCAGAGCGGCAGGCCCGCCGCCGCGGCAGCCTCGTAGATCCTCCAGTAGCGGCGCCGGCCCAGCAGCTCGATCGTGTGGGTAGCGAGCGCCACCTGCACGAAATCGCCCCCTCCCGCCGTGGTATGCCCGGCCCAGCGCTCGATCTCGGCCACCGCGGCGTCCGCATCCTCGCCAGGCAGGATGATGCCGGCCTTCAGGCGCTTCTCGTGGCGCGTCCAGTGCTCCACCTGCCACTCGTTGAGCGCGCGGGCGAGTGCCTTGCCAAAGTCCTGGTTCCTCTGGTCCATCGCGCCGGGAAAGAGGAAATGCAGCAGGCCGTAGCTGATGCCCCAGCGGTCCAGCAGCTGTTCGCGCAGGAACGCGAGGTCGCTTCCCGGCGGCCCACCGTTGGGCGGCCACGTATCCGTTCGCGACAGAGCCGGCGCCCCCTTTGGGTATTGCGGCGACGAAAGGAACGGGGTCGGCACGCGGAACCCGTAACGATCGAGATGCTCCTGCCAGCGCGTGGCGAAAAACGGCTTGAGGTCGGCTGCGCTGCGCAGCGCGTGGTGCACGTCGCAGTCGATGATTTTCAGCCGCGTCTCGCTGCGCTGGCCGCGAGCCGCGAGAACCAGTCCGTCGTCGGGCGTCATGGGCTCACCTCGATCCGGGGATAGACGGCGCGCGGATTGTCCTCCGCCACGCGGCGGCGCAGCGATTGGGGGAAGCCGGCGGGGAACGGGTCGTTGCCGGCGAACTGCGCGTGCGGCCAGTCGGTGGAGAACAGCAACAGGTCGTCGGCCCCGAGCTGCTCGAGCAGCATCGGGAGCTGCGCGGGGTCGGGCGGCGCCTCGGCGGGCTGCAGCGCGATGCGCACCCGCTCGCGCAGGATGGCGGAGGGCGGCGTGTCCACCCAGGGCACCTCGGCGCGCATCGCCTTCCAGGTGCGGTCGGCGCGCCACAGGAAATTCGGCAGCCAGGCGTAGCCGCTTTCCAGCAGCACCAGCCGCAGCCCCGGGACGGCGGTGAACGCGCCTTCGTACACGAAGCTCAACAACTGCGCCTGGAACGCGTGCGCCATGGCGATATGGTCCTCGGCAAGATGCGAGGGCCAGCCGTTGGACGTGGTGGCGTGGGTCGCCGTCATTTGCGCGTGGATGGCGAGCGGGAGTGCGTGGCGCGCGGCGGCCTCGTGGATCGGGCGGAACTGGCGCTTGCCGAACAGCGTCTCGTCCATCGCCGGCAGCAGCACGTGGACGAAGCGCGGATCGGCGGCGCGCCGCTCGATCTCCTCCGCGGCCGCGGTGGGGTCCTGCGGTGCGATGTGGATCGCAGCCCGCAGCCTGGGCTCGCGGTCCAGCCATTCCGCCGCGAGCCAGTCGTTCATGGCGCGCGCCAGCACCGTGCCGAGGTCCGCGTTGCGCACGGCGGCGACGTTGTAGAGCAGGTTGCAGACCGCGATGCGCGTGCCGAACCCGTCGAGCGCGTGGCGGCGCAGCGCCGCGAGGTTCGTGCCGGGCTTGGCGCCGTCCCGCCAGTCCGCCCGGCAGGAAAACCCCGCGTTCGGCGGATAGAGGATGGAGTCGAACCCGTCCGTACCGCGCACCCGCAACTGCTCCGACCAATAGGCCGGCAGGTACGCAAACAGCGCCGCGATCGACGGCAGCGCCGGATGGATGTCGCAATCGATGCCCGAAGCCCCGTGCGGCATGGCGTTTTCTCCCGCCGCGCAGCCTACACGCGGCGCGCGCGGCAGGACAATCGTGCCCCTGAAGTCATGCCCCTAAAGTCGTGCCATGAAGTCCCGCAGCGCCGGCTCCCATTTCGCCGCGTCGTCGCCCGAGGCGGAATGGCCAAGCTCGCTGTCGATCAGCGTGTAGGTGGCATCCACCCCGGCCGCGCGGAACGCCGCCATGGTCGGCTCCTCCAGCGAGGGCGGGAACAGCTTGTCGGTGCGCGAGATGGCGTAGAGCACCCTGGCCCTGATCCGGCCGACATGCGGCGTGATATCGTAGAAGTCGAGCGCGCGGCGCAGCACGATCAGCGAGTTGGGGTCGAACTCGTCGGCCCATTTCGCGGCGATCGCCTCGATCGCGCGCTCGCGCGCCGCGGCGTCGGGGAATTGCGGCGCGAGGCGCGCCTCGATGCCGTAATTCTTGAGCGTTTTCACGCGCAGGCTGGTCATCGTCGCCTTGATGCCGTGCGGGTAGCAGTGCCCGCCGTTCCAGCCGGGATCGTGCTCGAAACCCTTCGCGAGATCGGCCGAGGTGTTGGCGTTCTCGTCGCGCGGGCGCTTCAGCGCCGTGACCGCGGCGACGATGCCGGTCATGAAGTCCGGGAAGGTCACCGCCCACTGGAAAGCCTGGAACCCGCCATAGGAGGGGCCGACCACGGCAACCAGGTGCTTGACGCCCAACGCGTCGAGCAGCGCCCTCTGCCCGCGCACCATGTCGGCGACGGTGTATTAGGGGAAAGTCGGGCCATAGGGTTTGCCGGTCGCGGGGTCGAGGCTCGCGGGGCCGGTGGTGCCGTGGCAGGAGCCGAGCATGTTCGGTGCCACGACGAGCAGCCTGTCGGTATCGATCGCGCGTCCTGGTCCCACGAGCAGCGCCCAGCCGCCCTCGGCGCCATCCGAAGCGGGCTCGGCGAAACGGTGGCTCGACGTGTAGCCATGGGTGAGCAGCACCACGTTGCGCCCGTCCGGCGCCAGCGTGCCCGCGGTGGCGTAAGCAATCTCCAGCTTCGCAAGCCTGCCGCCGCGCTCCAGCGGGAACTCGCCGCCGTTCCAGATTTTGGTTTCGCTCCAGGGGTTCACGGCCTGGTTCATGGCCTGGCTCATGGCCGCCAGTCCCGGTAGCCGCGATGCGAGGCCGGTACCGGCAGCGCCTGCGCCATGCCGGTCGCCACCGATCCGTAGAGCGCGGTGATGAGCTCGAGCGAGCTCCGCGCGTCTGCGAGCGTGACCGGCGGTGGCTCTCCGGCGTCCAGCGCCTCGGCGTAGGCGCGGAACTGGCCCTCGAAGCGGATCGGGTAGGGTGCGTGGTCCGTGAGCAGCCGCCCGATCGCCGCCTTCGTGGCTTGGTTGCGCGGCAGGATCTGCCACGGCTCGTTACCGGGCGCGTAGGGCTCGGTGCCGCTCTCGAACGTGACGTTCTCGAAATGGAGCCGCATGCGCGAGATCTCCGTCGCCGAGCCCAGCGTGGCCGAGAGCGCCACCACCGCGCCGCTGGTCATGGCCAGCGACGCCGCGGCGCAGTCCTCGGTCTCGATCGGGTTCACCCTGGTCGCGACGCGCGCGTAGGCGCTGGCGGCATCGCCCATCAGCTCCTGCATCATGTCGTGGATGTGGATCGCGTGGCCGAGCAGGCAGCCGCCGCGCTCGATCGCCCAGGTGCCGTGCCAGGCGATGTCGTAATAATCCTTGTCGCGGCGCCAGGCGGTTTCCACCGTCGCGTTGTACGGCTTGCCGGCGAGGCCCGCGCGCACCACGCGCGCGGCACGGCGGAAGCCATCGCCCCAGCGGTACTGGAAGATCGGCATCACGCTGCCCCGGGCCGCGGCCGCCGCGGTCTCGATCGCGTCCATCTCCGCGAGTGAGGTGACGAAGGGTTTCTCGCAGATCACATGCTTACCGGATTCCATCGCGGCGAGCAGCTGCTGGCGATGCAGCGAAGGCGGCGTGCAGAGATCGACGACGTCGATATCCGCCATGCCCAGAACGTCCTCGAAGGCGGAGGTTCGGCGAGTGACGCCGAACTCGTCGCCGACCTTGGACAGGCGTGCCGCGTCGGTGTCGCAGATCGCCGCGACCTCCCAATGGGCCGGCAGTTTCGAATAGGCCTCCTCGATATGGGCGCGCCCGATGCCGAGCCCGACAACCGCTACCTTGCGTTTCATCGCGTCTCCTGTGTCGTGTGCCGCGTGCGCGGAGTGGCGAGCCAGCCCATGATCGCGTCCGGCTCCGCGTCCGTGCGCGGCAGATAGGGTTTGATATCGAGCAACGGCGTGCCGTTGACGCAATCGAGATAGAGCACGCTGAGCACGCCATCCTCGATGCC
>DAHUXX010000030.1 GCA_027306955.1 Acetobacteraceae bacterium
GCGCCGAGCGGGCCGAAGCCGGCGCCCTCGCCGTCCTCCACCGGCACCGCGCGCCAGTTGGCGGTGTCGGCGAACAGCGCCCGCAGCAGCCGGTTGTTGAGCGCGTGGCCGCTGCGATGCCCGGTGAAGCGTGCGCGCAGCGGTGCGCCGGCGAGCGCCAGGTCGCCCACCGCGTCGAGCAGCTTGTGGCGCACGAACTCATCGGGCGCCCGCAGGCCGGAAGCGTTGAGCACCCGCGCGCCGTCCACCACCACCGCGTTGTCGAGGCTGCCGCCCAGGGCGAGGCCCGCGCGGCGCAGCGCCTCGATCTCCGAGAGCAGGGTGAAGGTGCGCGCCCGCGCCAGCTCCGCGCGGAAGCTCGCGGACGAGAAGCGCAGCGACAGCGCCTGCCGCCCGATCGCGCTCGCCGCGAAGTCGATTGACAGCGCCAGGTCGAACGCCGCGGCCCGGTTGGGCGCGAGTTCCGCGAACCCCTCGCCCTCGGCCACGCGCACCGCGCGCAGCACCTCGATTGCGTAGGGCGCGGCAGACCCGGCCGCGGGTCCTTCTGCCGGCGCCAGCCCGGCGCAGTCGAGCAGGAACAGGAAATTCGCCGCCGAGCCGTCCAGCACCGGCGTTTCCGGTCCATCCACCTCGACGATCGCGTCGTGCACGCCGCCCCCGGCCAGCGCCGCCATCACATGCTCGACAGTTGCGATCCGCGCGCCCGAACCGTCCGCGTGCTGCGACAGCACGGTGCACAGCCTGGTGTCGGCCACGTGGTCAAAGCGCGCCGGGATATCGACGCCGAGATCGCTGCGGCGGAACACGATGCCACTGCCCGCGAGCGCCGGAACCAGGCGCAGCGAGACGCGCGCCCCCGAATGCAACCCAATGCCGACGCATCCGATCGGCGCCTTCAGCGTGCGCCTCGGGGCGGCGAGCAGCGCGGGGAAGGGGGTCAGGCCGTCCATCGTGGTGCGTGGAACTTTCGGGTGGCGGGTGGAGACGTCAGGTGATGGCGGCGGGCATCCGAAGGGTTGCAGGCGGCGAGCATGGTTCGCCCGCGGCACAACCTAAGGGCGATGCCCACGTCTGGCCAGTCAAGGTTTATTTCGGAATATTGCACAATAAGCTATTGATGATGATGAATTTTCTGGTTCACCACCGTGGCCGAATTGCGGCGGGCGCGAAAGGATCTGAAAACCCCCTCGCGCCCGCGTGAAAATCCCCGTCCGCGGCAGCAGACGAGGCGTTTGGCCTCAGTTTCCGCGGCGCAGGAACGCCGGATATTCAATGCCGAGCTCCTCGCCCTCCGCCGGGCGCACCTGGGCACGGGCGCGCGGCGGCTCGGCGGCCGGCGGCGGCTCGCGGCGCGCCGCTCCCGCCGGGTGCTCGCCTCGCAGCACTCCGGTGACGATACCGAACAGGCTCTTGCGCGGCGCGCGGGCGGAAACCGGCTTCACTGGCTGCTGCAGGTGCGCCGGGATTGTGGGGCCGGGCGGCGGCGTGTCATCGATCACCGGGATGGCGTTATCGATCGGCGGTTCCGTCTCCTCGGCCTGCAGCTCCTCCGGCCGCGCCTGCTCATGGCGCAGCGGCGTCGCGGCAAAGCTGGTGGGCGACGGAGCGGACGGCACCTGCGCCGGCGGCATCGGCCGCGCCGGCGCGCGGGTCGGCAGCGGGCGAACGGCGCCGGCCGCCGGCGTCGGGATCGCGAATACCCGCCCGACCGGGCTCACCCCCTGGTGGTGCAGCGCCGTGGGCTGGGCATTGGCCGACGGCGTGGCGGCAGCGGCGGAGGCAATGCCCGCCTGCGCCACGCCGACTGCGGCGGCCTGAGCGGCGCCACCGCCGACGGCTACGAGCCGCGGGGCCGCCTGGCCCCGCTCGGCGGATTCGATGCCGGTCGCGACGATGGACACCCGGAGCTTGCCCTCAAGCGCCGTGTCGATCGCCGTGCCGAATATGATCTCGGCCTCGTCGTCCACTTCCTGGCGCACGCGGTTGGCTGCCTCGTCCACCTCGTGCAGCGTCATGTCCTCGCCGCCGGTGATGTTGATCAGCAGCGCTCGCGCGCCCGCCATTGTGTTGCCCTCGATCAGCGGGTTGTTGATCGCGGCCTCCGCGGCGCGCCGCGCGCGGTCCTCGCCATCGGCCTCGCCGGTGCCCATCATGGCATTGCCCATCTCCGCCATCACCGTCTTGATATCGGCGAAGTCGAGGTTGATGAGCCCGGGCAGCACCATCAGGTCGGTGACGCCGCGGACAGCCATGTAGAGCACGTTGTCCGCCATCTTGAACGCCTCGCGCCAGCCGGTCTTCTCGTTGGCTAGGCGGAACAGATTCTGGTTCGGGATGACGATCAGAGTGTCGACGTAGCTCTGCAGCTCGCGGATCCCGGCATCGGCCGCGCGCGCCCGCTTGCTGCCCTCGAACGCGAACGGCCGCGTCACCACGCCCACCGTGAGAATGCCGCGTTCGCGCGCCAGCCGCGCGATCACCGGCGCCGCCCCGGTACCGGTGCCGCCGCCCATGCCAGCGGTAACGAAGGCCATGTGCGCGCCCTCGAGATACCGCTCGATCTCCGCGATCGCCTCCTCCGCGGCACCCCGCCCGATCTCCGGCTTCGCCCCCGCGCCGAGTCCCTGGGTCAGCGATGGGCCGAGCTGG
>DAHUXX010000035.1 GCA_027306955.1 Acetobacteraceae bacterium
TGACCCGAGGCGTCGTTTGCCGCCGGGATGGGCCCATTGGCTGCGGCTTGGCTGCCGGGCGTCGTCGTGCCGGCGCTGCCTGGAGCCGGGGCGGCGGTGGCAGTCGTGCTCGTCGCCCCGGTGGCGCCGGGCGCGAAGGCGGGTGGGATCCCGCCGGCGGATTTGCGCGGCTGGGCGATGGCGGCGAGGTGTGCCGGAACGGAAGCCACGCGCGGTGCCGGGGCGGGGGCGCCGCCGCCGTGCCACCAGACCGCGTAGCCGCCGATGGCGATGACCAGGCCGACCACGACGATGGCGCCCGCGGGGATGCCGCGTTCCGGGAGCGGCGCGGGGAACTCCAGCTCGGTGCGCTCGTTCACCTCCGCCGCCTCGCGACGGAAGCGCCGGACAATCTCCTCCGGGTCGAGGCCCAGCACCTTGGCGTAAGAGCGCATGAACGCGACGGCGTAGGCGTTGCCCGGCAGCAGGCCGATGCGGCCCTCCTCCAGCGCCTCGAGATAGGCAAGGCGGATGCGCAGCGCGGCCGCGACCTGCGGCAGCGTCCAGCCGGCCTGCTCGCGCGCGGCGCGCAGATCGGCGCCGACTCCGGCCGCGATGGGCGGCATGGTGTCCGCCTCCGACATGTTGAGTCCACGCTGCGAACGGAGAGGGCGGCGATGGTGCAGCAAGGCAAAACTCGCAGGCTGGTGGAACGATCTTTTACCGTGATGACGTGCCTTGCGCCGGCGGCCCGTCGTGCATGAGCGGGTTCTACTCGCGGTGTGTGACGATGCCAAATTCAGGCTGCCATGCGCGAGAGGAATTTTACGTTGGGTCGTTTCTGTAAGGCGATTTGACGCGCCGATCACGTATCCTGCCGCCCAAGCCCGTCGTCAGAAGCGGATGTTTTCCTGCGCCCAGGCCTCGAGCGGCTCGCGCAGGCTCGCGGCGCCGTCGTCGGCGCCGAGCAGCGCATCGAGAAAGGTGCGAAGCTTGGCGAGGTCGGCGGAGGCCAGCGCCGCCTTCACCTCGAGCAGGCTCGCAGCCTGCATCGACAGCGTCTCGATGCCGAGTGCCGCCATCACCACCGCCTCCAGCGGCCGCCCGGCATGTTCGCCGCAGACCGAGAGCGGCACGCCCGCGGCGCGCGCCCGCTCGACGAGCTGCGCGAACAGCGTGAGCACCGGCGGCGACAGCATGTCGTAGCGGGTGGCCAGCGCCGGCGTGGAGCGGTCCGCGGCGAAAAGGAACTGCAGCAGATCATTGGTGCCGATGGAGAGATAATCCACCTCGTGCAGCAACGGCCCGAGCTGCCAGAGCAGGGAGGGAACCTCCAGCATGGCGCCGATGGTGAGGCTGGTGGGCGCGGGGCGCACGCGCGCGGCCTCGGCCAGCACCAGGGCGCGGGCGGCGCGGAATTCCGCGACATTTGCGACCATCGGGAACATGATGCCGAGCCTGCGCCCGCCGGCGCCGAGCAGCAGCGCGCGGGCTTGGCGGCGCAGCAGGGCCGGCCGGTCGAGCCCGAGGCGCAGCGAGCGCCAGCCCATGGCGGGGTTGTCCTCCGGCGGATGCGCGAGGCCCGGCAGTGCCTTGTCAGCACCGAGGTCGAGGGTGCGGAACACCACCGGGCGGTCGCCGGCCGCGTCCAGCACCCGCGCGTAGAACGCCGCCTGTTCCGGTACGTCGGCGACGGTGCCGCGCGCGAGCATGGCAATCTCGGTGCGGAACAGGCCGATGCCGTCCGCCCCCACCGCGTCCAGTCGGTCCAGTTCCAGCGCGAGTCCGACATTGAGCATGAGCGAGAGGCGCCGGCCGTCGCCCGTGAGCGCCGGGCGGTCGCGCAGCGCGGCGTGGGCGGCGAGGCGGGACCGGCGCGCCTCGAGCGCGCGGGCGAATGCCTGGCGCAGCTCCGCCTCGGGCCGCAGCACGGCCTGGCCCTCCTCGGCGTCGAGCAGCACCTCGTCGCCCGGGCCCGCGGCCTCGACGATGCCCTCGGCGCCGGCGCCCATGGGCAGGCCGAGCGCGCGGGCGAGGATGGCGGCGTGGCCGGAGGGGCTGCCCTCCTCCAGCACCACGCCGGCGATGCCGCGGGCATGCCAGTCGAGCAATTCCGCGGGGCCGAGGCGGCGGGCGAGGAGGATGGCACCCGGCGCGGGGGCGTGCGCCGTCTCGCCGCCCAGCGCCGTGAGGAGGCGCTGGGCCATGTCCTCCACATCCGCGAGGCGCTCGCGCAGATAGGGGTTGGCAACGCGGCGCATGCGTTCGCGCAACTCGGCGGCGGAGCGGTAGACCGCGGCCTCGGCGGTGAGGCCGGAGGCGATCGCGGCCTCGGCGCGGCGCAGCCAGCCTCCATCGGCGGCGGCCAGGCGATAGGCCTCCATCACCTCGCGCGAAGCGGCGAGCTCGGGGCTCTGTGCCTCGGGCGCGGGCGCGGAGCCGAAGCTGGTGTCGAGCAGCGCGTCGAGGCCCTGGCGCATGGCGGCGATCGCCTCCCGCAGCCGGGCGCGCTCCACCTCCGGGTCGTCCGCGAGCGGGCTCGCGGGGGGGGCGGCGGGGCCGTGCAGCACCGCGGGGCCGAGGGCGAGGCCTGGCGCGAGCGGGCTGGTGGCGAAGGCGTTGGGGGGGGTCGCGGGCAACTCCGCCGGGGTCTCGATGCCCGCCGCCAGCATCTCCGCCAGCAGCATGGCAACGGTCTCGAGGTCCTCCACTTCGGCCGGCTCGTAGCGGCGGGGGTTGCGGTTCTGCACCGCGATGACGCCGAGCATGCGCCCGGCGCGGCGCAGGGGGACTGCGAGCATGGAGGCGAACAGGTCCTCGCCGGTCTCGCCTCGATAGGCGAAGGCGGGGTGGTTCTGCGCGTCCGGGAGGTTGAGCGCCTCGCCGGTGGCGGCGACCAGTCCCACGATGCCCTCGCCCACGCGCAGCCGCGTCTGGCCCACCGCCTCCTGGCGCAGGCCCTCGGTCGCCGCGAGCTCCAGCACCTCGCCGGGGCGCATCACGTAGATGGAACAGACCTCGGTGACGAGCTCCGCCGCGACCAGGCGCACGAGCTCCGCGAGCGGCGCCGGGCCGCGCGCCGCCAGGGCCCGCAGGCGGGTCAGCAGGCGTCGCGGGGCGGGGGCGAGGGACATGCTGGCTGAGAAATAACCTCATCGGCGGCGCGCGCGGAAGAGCGTGGAATATCCGGGATGTAGGTCCGGTTGTTTCATGGCGCAAACAAGAGTGAACGCGAACGGCTTTGACACGGCGGCCGGGCGGCGGTTAGGCGGGACACATGACAGCGACCGCGATCATCCTGGCTGCCGGCATGGGCACGCGGATGAAGTCCGCGCGGCCCAAGGTGCTGCACGAAATCGCAGGGCGACCGATGCTGCGCCACCTGATCGGCGCGTGCGAGGCCGTGTTCGACCGTATCGTGGTGGTGACCGGGCCCGCAATGGAGGCGGTCGCCGAGGCCGCTTCTCCGCACGCGAGCGTGGTCCAGCAGGAGCGTCTGGGCACCGCGCATGCGGCGCTGCAGGCGGCCGGCCTGTTCGGCGACGGCGAGGTCGCGGTGCTCTATGGCGACAACCCGCTGATCGGGGCGGCGACCTTGCTGCGCCTGCGCGAACGGCTGGCCGAGGGCGACGCGGGGCTGGTGCTGCTGGCGACACGTCCCCCGGATCCCGCTCGTTACGGACGGGTCCTGACCAGCGGCGGCTATGTCGAGCGCATCGTCGAGTGGATCGACGCGAGCGCGGCGGAGCGCGCGGAAGCGCTGTGCAATGCCGGCGTGTTCGTGGCCCCTGCGGCGCGGATGCGCGTCTGGCTCGGCGCGGTGCGCGCGGACAACGCAAAGGGCGAATACTACCTCACCGACATCGTCGCAGCGGCGCGGGCCGAGGGCGTGCGCGTGGCCGCGGTGGAGGCGCCGTTCGCTGAGTGCCGCGGCGTGAACTCGCGCGCGGAACTCGCGCAGGCCGAGGCGAGCGTGCAGGCGTCGCTGCGGCTTGCGGCGATGGACGGGGGGGCCACGCTGATCGGACCCGAAACGATCTTCCTCGCCGCGGACACGGTGCTGGAGGCGGACACTGTGGTGGGCCCCTACGTGGTGTTCGGGCCTGGCGTCGCCGTGCGCACGGGGGCGGTGGTACGGGCACATTCGCATCTCGAGGGCTGCGAGGTGGGGCCCGACGCGATCGTGGGACCGTTCGCGCGGCTCCGGCCGGGCACGGTTCTGGGCGCGGGGGCGCATGTCGGCAATTTCGTGGAATTGAAGGCGGCAAGCCTTGGAGAAGGGGCCAAGGCGAACCATCTCAGTTACATTGGCGATGCGGCGGTCGGAGCGCGAACAAATATCGGTGCCGGAACGATCACGTGCAATTTCGACGGCGTCGATAAGCATCGCACCACGATCGGCTCGGATGTGTTCGTGGGCTCCGATTCCGTGCTGGTGGCACCGGTCTCGCTTGGTGACGGCGCCTTCGTTGCGGCCGGGAGCACCATTACCGAGGACGTGCCGGAGCGGGCGATGGCGCTGGGTCGCGCCCGGCAGGTGACGAAGCCGGGGCGCGCGCCGGATGTCAAGGCGCACAAGGCAGAGTCATTGAAGAAGGGATGATGCGATGTGCGGCATTGTAGGAATGATCGGCAACCGCGAGGCGGCGCCGGTGCTGCTGGAGGCGCTGCGGCGGCTGGAATATCGCGGCTACGACAGCGCGGGCATAGCGACGCTGGTGAACGGGCATATCGAGCGGCGGCGCGCACCAGGCAAGCTCGGCCATCTCGCCGAGATGCTGGCCCTGCGGCCGCTCCCGGGCACCACAGGGATCGGGCATACGCGTTGGGCAACGCACGGTGCGCCCACCGAGGGCAACGCGCATCCGCACGGTACGGCTCAGGTTTCCGTGGTGCATAATGGCATCATCGAGAATCACGCGGAGTTGCGCGCGGAGCTGGAGGCGGCGGGACAGGAATTCTCGTCGGAGACCGATACCGAAACGGTGGCCCAGCTGGTCGATCTGAACCTGAAACGAGGCATGGCGCCGGTGGAGGCCGCGGGTGCCGCGTTCAAGCGGCTGCACGGCGCCTATGCGCTGGCGATGGTTTTCGCCGGACACTCCGAGCTGATGATCGGAGCGCAGCAGGGGGCGCCGCTGGCCGTGGGGTTCGGCGAGGGCGAGATGTTCCTCGGTTCGGACGCGCTGGCGCTGGCGCCGCTCACGCGCCGCATCGCGTTCCTGCGGGACGGCGACTGGACTGTGGTGACGCGCGACGGTGCCCGCTTCTTCGACCTCGAGGGGCGCGACGTCCAGCGCAAGGTGCAGCAGACGGCGCTTTCCGGCGCCGCGGTGGGCAAGGGCAATTTCCGCCACTTCATGGAGAAGGAGTTGCATGAGCACCCGGCGGTGCTCGGCGACACGCTGCACCAGATGGTCGATCCCGGCACGCGCTCGGTCGTGCTGCCGGCGCTGCCGTTCTCTTTCAAAAGCGTCACCAGGCTGTCGATCAGTGCCTGCGGCTCGGCCTTCTATGCCGGCATGGTCGGGCGGTTCTGGTTCGAGGCGCTGGCAAGGCTGCCGGCCGACGGCGACGTGGCGAGCGAGTTCCGCTACCGCCAGCCGCCGCTGGAGAAGGGCGGGTTGGGGCTGCTGGTGAGCCAGTCCGGCGAGACGGCGGATACTCTCGCGGCGCTGCGCTATATGCGAGAGCAGGGGCAGCACGTGCTCTCCATCGTCAACGTGCCGGAGAGCACGATGGCGCGCGAGAGCGACGCCGTGCTCCAGACCGTGGCCGGCCCCGAGGTCGGGGTTGCGAGCACCAAGGCGTTCACGGCGCAACTCGCGGTGCTGGCCTGCCTCGCGATCGCGGCGGCGCGCGAGCGCGGCGCGATCGGGCGCGAGGAGGAACGGCGGCTGACGACGGCCTTGCTCGAGGTGCCGGGTCGCGCGGCGGAGGTGCTCGATCACGACGCGCATATCCGACGGATCGCGGAACGCATCGCCGAGGCGCGCGACGTGCTCTATCTCGGCCGCGGCGGCTGCTTCCCGATCGCGATGGAAGGCGCGCTGAAGCTCAAGGAAATTTCCTATATCCACGCCGAGGGTTATGCCGCCGGCGAAATGAAGCACGGACCGATCGCGCTGATCGACAGGAACGTGCCGGTGATCGCGATCACGCCCTCCGGCCCGCTGTTCGAAAAGACCGCGTCCAACGTGCAGGAGGCGGCTGCGCGCGGCGGCCAGGTGGTGGTGTTCTCCGACGCCGAGGGGGCGCAGAAGCTCGCCTCGATCGCGGCCGAGACGGTCGTGTTGCCGAAGATGGACCCGTTCGTGGCACCGATTCTGCACGCGATCCCGGTGCAGTTGCTCGCCTATCACGTGGCGGTGCTGAAGGGCACGGACGTGGATCAGCCGCGGAATTTGGCGAAGAGCGTGACGGTCGAATAGGGGCGGTGCACGGGAGAAGCTGTTGTGTCCGCTTGGAATAATGTTTAGTTCCTAGAAATCCTACCTCAAACCGATCCAGTTTTCCCGGAGCAGATCAAGCATAGGCTCAATCCGGCGCCCAAGAAACTGCGGACAGTACTGTTCACCCAATATCGTGAGCCCGGTTCTCCGAAGTATAAACTATTTTCTAAAGCATAGACGGTGCCACGAGCGAATAAATAGCTTACCGTAATTTCAGGCACAAACTATTTTGTTCTTCCACAACTGACGCGCCGGCGCCTGTCGCGTTGCCTATTCGCGGGTGTCCTTGAAGCGCACGCCGCGGCCGCCGGCGCCGCTGACGTCGTGGTCGCGGATCAGCACCAAGCCCGCGCGGTCCAGAGCCTCGATGACCTTGGTGAGGGTCTCGGCGTTGCCGCGCACGGTACCCTTGCTGGCCTCCATGCGCTGGATCGTGGGGAGTGAGACGGTGGCCAGGGACGCGAGCTGGCGCTGGTCCAGGCCGAGAAGGGCGCGCGCGGCGCGCATCTGGGGCGCAGTAATCATGTGCCACGCATCGCGCGCGATATGGTCGATGTCAAGAATATCCAAACGAGGCCTTGAGGCGGCATTCTTG
>DAHUXX010000044.1 GCA_027306955.1 Acetobacteraceae bacterium
GTCGATCGCGACCCTCGCCTCCGCCTCGCGCGTGAGCGTGAGCGTCGCCGAGACATTGCCGCGCTTGAGCCTCGCCGCGGCCTCGCGCAGCGCCGGCTCCAGCATGTCGCAGCCGGGTGGCATGCGCAGGCGCAGGTCGAGCCCGCGCCCGTTCACGCTGCGCAACTCCCAGACGAAACCGTGGCCGGCGACAGAGCCGTCGGCGCGCCCGAACCCCGTCATCGATTGCACCCTGGCGGGCCGCGCCTCGCGTGTCTGCGTGCCCCGCGATTGCCTCCGAGATTGCGTCGCGAGCGCCGATGCCGTCTGCTGCATGGCTTCTTGTATCAGCACGGATGCCGAGGCCCAACATGCGGTCCGCACTCATCACCGGCGCGTCGAGCGGGATTGGCGCGGCGCTGGCCGTGGCGCTGGCCGGCCCTGACGCCACGCTGCATCTCGGCGGCCGCGACGAGGCTCGCCTGGCCGCCATCGCCGATGCCTGCCGCGCCCGTGGTGCCACCGTCGCCACCTGCGCCGCCGATGTCCGCGACGAGGCGGCGATGCGCGCCTGGGTCGGCCGCGCCGGTGGTGCGGGGCGGCTCGACCTCGTCATCGCCAACGCCGGCATCTCCGCCGGCACCGGCATGGGCGGCGCCGAATCGGAGGCGCAGTCGCGCGCGCTGTTCGCGGTGAATCTCGACGGCGTGCTGAACACGGTCTGGCCGGCGCTGGACCTCATGGCGCGGCAGGATCCCGGTGCGGACGGGCGGCGCGGCACCGTCGCCGCCATTGCCTCGATCGTCGCCTTCATCGCGGCGCCCGGCGCACCCGCCTATGCCGCCTCCAAGGCCGCGGTGGATGCCTGGGTGCTCGGCCAGGCATCCACCGCGCGGCGCGCCGGCATCCATCTCGCCAGCGTCTGCCCCGGCTTCATCGCGACGCCGATGACCGCGGGCAACCCATACCCGATGCCCGGGCTGATGCCGGCGGAGCGCGCGGCGGGGATCATTCTCGCGGGGCTGGCGCGCGGGCGGGTACGCATCGCGTTCCCGTGGTGGATGGCCGCCCTTGCGCGCGGCGTCGGGGTGCTGCCCGCGTCCTGGGCCCTGGCATTGCTTGCCCGCCAGGGAGGCAAGCCCGGCTTTTCCGAGCCAGGCTTGCGCGATCGCGGCTGAGCGGCCAATTCGGCGCGAACGAAACAGGGAGCCGACCGTGCAGAACACCAATTCCGGCATCCACCACCTGAGCGTGGGCAACGCGACCGTCACCGCGCTCAACGACCTCGTGTTCGAGGCCGGCACCGGCGTCGTCGCCGGCATCCCGGTGGAGGAGGCGGAGACGATCCTGCGCGCCAATTTCCGCCGCATGCCGGCGCGCATCTCGGTCAGCGCCTTCCTCGTCACCGTGGGCGGCCAGCACATCCTGGTGGACAGCGGCGTCGGCGCCAACATGGGCGGCGGCCAGGTGCGCCCGCGGCTCTCGCGGCTCGGCATCGACGCCTCCGCGATCCGCACCATCCTCGTCACCCACGCGCACGTGGACCATGTGAGCGGCCTGATCGACGAGCACGGCGGCGCCTATTTCCCCAACGCCGAGATCGTGATGCACGAGGCCGAGGCCGGCCACTGGCTCGACGAGCAGAAAGCAGCCGCAGCGCCGGAGGCGGCGAAGGGCGCCTTCGCCGTCGCCCAGGCCGCGCTCGCGCCCTACCGCAACCGGCTCAAGCTGGTGAAGGACGGGCAGGAGGGCGCGCCCGGCATCCGCGCCCAGCACTTCCCTGGCCACACGCCCGGCCATAGCGGCTGGCTGCTCGACCAGGGCAACGACGCGCTGCTGATCTGGGGCGACATCGTGCATCTGCCGGGGCTGCAGTTCCGCCAGCCCAAGGCCGGCATGGTGTTCGACACCGATGTCGAGCTTGCCCGCAGCACGCGCGCGCGCGTCTTCGACATGGCCACCGCCGACAAGCGGCGCGTCTGCGGCATGCACCTCGACTTCCCCGCCTTCGGCCATGTGGTGAAGGCGAGCGAGGGCTATCACTTCATCCCCGAAGTCTGGATGCCGACGGCGTAGCGCCGGCGCGCGCTACTTCCCGCGGTTGAGCGCCCGCCACTTCGCGACGTTGCGGTTCTGCTGCTCCAGCGTCGCCGCGAAGGCGTGGCCGCCGGTGCCGTTGGCGACGAAATAGAGGTCCTTCGTCGCCAGCGGATGCGCCGCGGCCTCGAGCGAAGCGAGGCCGGGCGAGCAGATCGGCGTCGGCGGCAGGCCCTTCACGCGATACGTGTTGTAGGGCGAATCGAACCTCAGGTCGGCCTCGGTGAGCCCGGCGCCGTCAGTCGATTTGCCGCCGGAGATCGCGTAGGCAACCGTCGGGTCGGATTGCAGCATCATCCCGAGGCGCAGCCGGTTGACGAACACGCCGGCGATACGCGCCCGCTCGCCCGGCACCGCGGTCTCGCGCTCGACCATGCTGGCAAGCGTCACCAGCTGTTCCGGCGACGCGAGCGGCAGGCCTGGCGCGCGGGCGGCCCATACCTTGGCGACGGTCACCCGCATCGCCACCTCCGCCCGCACCAGCAGCGTTTCGCGCCCCGTGCCCAGCGTCACGTCATAGGTCTGCGGCATCACGGCGCCCTCGGGTGGCACGCGGACAGGGCCGGCCAGCACCTTGCTCTTTTCCAGCTCCGCCGTGATCTGCGCGGCCGTCAGCCCCTCGGGGATGGTGATTTTGTGCTGCACCGGGCTGCCGTGGCGCAGCACGCCCAGCACCACGGCCAGGCTCGCATGCGCGGGGAAGGCAAACTCCGCGGCTTGCAGCGGGCCCTGCCGCGCGGTCAGTTCCGCCGCAGCGCGGAACACCAGCGCATTGCCGATGACGCCCTGGCGCTGCAGCACGGCCCCCACGGAGGCAATCGTCCCCGGCGGGATCACCACGTCACGCGCCTCGGCGAGCGGCCCCGGCCCGCGGTAAATGTGGCGCGCATACCATGCCCCGCCGCCCGCGACCGCCGCGAGCAGGACGAGCGCCGCGATCAGCCAGCGCATGCGCCCCCCGGCTTACGCGGCGCGCTTGAAGATGATGGACGCGTTGGTGCCGCCGAAACCGAAGCTGTTGGACAGCGCCGCATCGATCTTGCGCTGCTGCGCATGGTGCGCCACGCGGTCGATCACGCTCTCCTGGCTCGGGTTGTCGAGGTTGAGCGTCGGCGGCGCGATCTGGTCGCGCACCGCGAGCACCGAGAAGATCGCCTCGACCGCCCCCGCGGCGCCGAGCAAGTGCCCGGTCGCGGACTTGGTGGACGACATCGCGAGCCCCTTCGCGGCATCGCCGAAGAACCGCTCCACGGCCTCGAGCTCGAGGTCGTCGCCGAGCGGCGTCGACGTGCCGTGCGCGTTGACGTAGCCGATCTGGTCCGGCGTCATCCCGCCGTTCCGGAGCGCCGCCCGCATGGCGCGGAAGGCGCCTTCGTGGTGCTCGGCGGGCGCGGTGATGTGGTGTGCGTCGCCAGAAAGGCCATAGCCGCCGACCTCGGCGTAGATCTTCGCGCCACGCCTCTTCGCGTGCTCGTATTCCTCGAGCACCACCACGCCCGCGCCCTCGCCCATGACGAACCCGTCGCGGTCGCGGTCCCAGGGGCGCGACGCCCTGGTCGGGGTGTCGTTGAAGCCGGTGGAGAGCGCACGGCTGGCGCAGAACCCGGCGATGCCGATCTGGTTCACCGCCGATTCGGCGCCGCCCGCCACCATCACGTCGGCGTCGCCGAAGCTGATCAGCCGCGAGGCATCGCCGATCGCGTGCACGCCCGTCGCGCAGGCCGTCACCACGCTGTGGTTCGGGCCCTTGAAGCCGAACCTGATCGAGACATGGCCGGAGGCGAGGTTGATCAGCGCCGAGGGGATGAAGAACGGCGACAGCCGGCGCGCCTTGCCGGTGTAGGCCTGCACCGAGGCCTCGTAGATCGTCTCCAGCCCGCCGATGCCGCTGCCGATCATGACGCCGGTGGCGCAGCGGCCGTCCTCGTCCTCGGGCATCCAGCCCGAGTCCTCGACCGCCTCGGTGGCCGCCACCATCGCGTACTGGATGAAGCGGTCCATCTTCTTGTGGTCCTTCACCGGGATCCACTCGGCGACGTCGAGCTTGCCGTCGGCCTTGGCGCCGCGGGGAATCTCGCCCGCGATCTTCGCCGGCAGATCGCCGACATCGAAGGACTGGATCGCCCCGATACCGCTCTCACCCGCGATCAGCCGCTTCCAGACATGCTCCACCCCGAGCCCCAGCGGGCAGGCGATGCCCATGCCGGTAACGACCACGCGTCGCATCCCGTCTCCCCCGCCGGCCGCCTGGTTCAAGCGGCCTTCTGCTTCTCGATGTAGTCGATCGCATCCTTCACCGTGCTGATCTTCTCGGCCGCGTCCTCCGGGATCTCGACACTGAACGCCTCCTCGAAGGCCATCACCAGTTCCACCGTATCGAGGCTGTCCGCACCGAGGTCGTCGATGAAGGAGGCTTCGGGTGTCACCTTGCTCTCCTCGACGCCGAGCTGCTCGACCACGATCTTCTTCACCTTGTCGGCGATCTCGCTCATCTCTTTGATTCCGTTCTGTCTGTTGGTCGCCTTTGTCGCCCAAGGATGGCCTGGACAACGCGTCCTTACCCGACGACGACGATTCCGTTGCAGCCTCGCGGCGGCGCGGCGCTTAGCACACGCATCCCAACCCGCCAACGGGGGCGCGAACGGGGTCAGATCATCGCCATGCCGCCGTTCACGTGCAACGTCGCCCCCGTCACCCAGCCGGCCTCGTCGCTGGCGAGATACAGTACCGCCGCCGCCACGTCCTGCGGAGTGCCCAGCCGGCCGAGTGGGATCGCCTGGGAAAGCTTCGCCTTCTGCTCGTCGGAGAGCGCGTCGGTCATCGGGGTGGCGATGAAACCTGGCGCCACCGCGTTCACCGTGATGCCACGGGAGGCGACTTCCTGCGCCAGCGCCTTGGTCATGCCGATCAGCCCGGCCTTGGCTGCGGCGTAGTTCGCCTGGCCGGGATTGCCCGTCGCGCCAACAATGGAGCCGATCGAGACGATCCGCCCGGCGCGCCGCCGCAGCATGCCCCTGAGCGCCGCGCGCGCCAGACGGAACGGGGCGGCGAGATCGACCTCGAGCACCTTCGCCCAATCCTCGTCCTTCATCCGCAGCGCCAGCATGTCGCGCGTCAGCCCGGCGTTGTTGACCAGCACATGCAGCGGTCCCGCCTTCGCCTCCGCCGCCGCCACCAGCGCGTCCGGCGCCGCGGGGTCCGCGAGATCGGCGGGGCAGACATGCGCGCCCGCGGCTCCCGCCATCGCGCCGATCTCCTTCGCCAGCGCCTCCAGCGCATCGACGCGGGTACCGGAGAGCACCACGCAGGCCCCCCGCGCCGCGAGCGTCCGCGCGATCGCCGCCCCGATCCCACCCGAGGCGCCGGTGACCAGCGCGGCTTTGCCATCAAGTTTGAACATCGCTTTCTTCCTAAAGGATTTTCAGCAGGTCTTCGACCTCTGCGGGCGTCCCCGCCGAGACTGCCCTCGCGTCCGGCAGCAGCCGCTTCATCAGGCCGGTGAGCACCTTGCCGCTGCCGAGTTCGACGAAGGAATCGACGCCCAGCGCACCCATGGCCAGGATGCTCTCGCGCCAGCGCACCGTCGCCGTCACCTGCTCCACCAGCAGCCGCGCGATCTCGGCCGGCTGTGTCACCTTCGCCGCGGTGACGTTGGCGACGATGGGCACCAGCGGCGCGCGCGGCGGCGTCTCGGCCAGCGCCTCGGCCATCGCGTCCGCCGCCGGCGCCATCAGCGCGCAGTGGAACGGCGCGGAGACCGGCAGCTTCATCGCCCGGCGGATGCCCTTGGCCCTGGCGATCTCGATCGCCCTGTCCACCGCACCGGCATGGCCGGAAATGACGACCTGCCCGCCGCCATTGTCGTTGGCGACGCCGATCACCTCGCGCCCGCCCTCGGGCGTCGCCGCCGCCTCGGCGCAGACTTCCGCGGCCTGGTCGAGTTCGGCGCCGAGCAGGGCGGCCATCGCGCCCACGCCCGGCGGCACCGCGCGCTGCATCGCCAGGCCGCGCAGCTTCAACAGCCGCGCCGCGTCCCCCAGCGCGAACCCGCCGGCCGCCGCGATCGCCGCGTATTCGCCGAGCGAGTGCCCCGCCACCACCGCGGCCGTGCCCGCCACCGTCTTGCCGCCGTCGCGCTCCAGCACCCGCACCACGGCCATGGCGTGTGCGAGCAGTGCCGGCTGCGCATTCTCGGTCAGAGTCAGTTCCTCGGCCGGTCCCTCCGCCATCAGGCGCGAGAGGTGCTGGCCCAGCGCGTCGTCCACCTCCTGCAGCACCTCGCGGGCCGCGGGGAAGGCGGCGGCCAGGTCCTTGGCCATGCCCGGCGCCTGGCTGCCCTGGCCCGGAAACAGGAACGCGTGCACCGCCATCATCGTCTCCCAATTGGCTGGCGGCGCGCTTAGTTTCGCCCCAAGGTTGAGTCAAACGCGGGGCCGCCGTCAGCGGAAATCGATCCCGCGCGCCCTGGAGTACGCCTGATGTGCCGATTCCTTGCCTATCGCGGTAGCCCGATCCTGCTCGAGGAGCTGGTCTGCGCCCCCACGCACTCGCTGATCGACCAGTCGTTGCACGCGCAGGAGGCCAAGACCGGCACCAACGGCGACGGTTTCGGCGTGGGCTGGTACGGCGAGCGCCCGACGCCCGGCCTCTATCGCGAGGTCTGCCCCGCCTGGTCGGACGAGAACCTGCGCTCCCTCTGCGCGCAGGTCCGCTCGGGCCTGTTCTTCGCGCATGTACGCGCCTCCACCGGCACCGCGACCTCGCGCTCCAACTGCCACCCGTTCGTGGTCGGTCGCTTCATGTTCATGCACAACGGCCAGATCGGCGGCTGGGCCAGGCTGCGCCGGCGCATCGAGGCGATGATCCCGGACGAGCTCTACACGTCGCGCCTCGGTACCACCGACTCGGAGGCGATCCTGCTCGCCGCCAGGGCGCAGGGGCTGGAGGCCGACCCGCCCGAGGCGCTGGCCGTGACGCTCGCCGACATCCGCCGCATGATGCTGGCCGAGGGCATCCGCGAGGCGTTGCGCTTCACCGCGGCGCTGACCGACGGCGAGACCGTCTGGGCCTTCCGCTGGGCCTCCGACGACAAGCCGGCGACGCTCTACTGGCGCGAGGACGAGGCGGGGCTGACCGTCGTCTCGGAACCGATCGACGAGCACCGCGAGGACTGGCATGCGGTGCCGGTCGCCGGCTTCATGGTCGCGAGGGAAGGGGAGCCGGCCGCGCTTGGTCCCAGGACCAAGCCGCTCTCCGCCCCGGCCTGAGCCCGCCATGGCCACCGCCACCGGGGACGACGAGGCGCCGCAGGCGAGCCCTCCCGCGCCCCCGGCCGCCCCGCCGCCATCCGCTCCCCCGCCGCCACGCTACGCCAGCCCGCCCAGCCAGCGCGAGCTGA
>DAHUXX010000094.1 GCA_027306955.1 Acetobacteraceae bacterium
CGGCGAGGCCTGGCTCGCGCATGGCTCGGACCACGGCGGCTCGCTGCGCGGCCCGGCGACGCTGACGGGCGTGGTGGGTCTGCGGCCCTCGCCGGGGCGCGTCACGCGCGGCACGCAGGCCAACCTGTTCTCGCCGCTCTCCGTGCAGGGGCCGATGGCGCGCACCGTCGCCGACATCGCGCTGTTCCTCGACACCATGGCCGGGCACGACCGGCGCGACCCGATGAGCTTCGAGGCGCCGGCGACGCCGTTCTCGGCCGCGGCGCGCTCGCCCAGGCCGCCGCGGCGCATCGCGTTCACCGCCGACTATGGCGGCGCGGTGCCGGTGGAGCGGGAGACGCGGGAATTGTGCGCGAAGGCGGCGCTGCGCTTCGCCGAGGCGGGCGTGGTGGTGGAGGAGGCGCATCCGGACCTGGGGCCGGCGGCGGACGTGTTCCTCGCGCTGCGCTCGCAGCATTTCCTGGTGGACCGGGAGCTGCAGCTCCAGGCGCATCGGGACAAGCTCAAGCCGGACATCATCTGGAACACCGAACTCGCGCTGGCGCAGACCCCCTCGCGCCTCGCCTGGGCGGAGCGGGAGCGGGCGGCGCTGTACCGGCGCTTCCTCGTCTTTTTCGAGACCTACGATCTGCTGGTGACACCTGGCGCGCCGACGCCGGCATGGGATGTGACGCAGCGCGCGCGCACGATGGTGGATGGGAAGAAGCTCGACAACTACATCGCCGGCTCGCTGCTGACCTCGGCGGTCACGCTCACCTCCTGCCCGGCGCTGTCGGTCCCATGCGGCTTCGACCGGCACGGGCGGCCGGTGGGGCTGCAGCTCATCGCGCCGCCGCGCGGCGAGGCGGCGCTGCTGGCGGCGGGCGCGGTCTTCGAGCGGATCGCGCCGTGGGCTGGGAACTTCCCGCTCGATCCCAGGCCGGGCAGCGTGCCGCCGGACGCATGACGCATCGCGCCTCGGTTGACCCGGCGGCGCTTTGCGTGAACGCTGCGCCCACCGAGCCTGGAGGGACCGCGATGAAGATCACGAGCGAGGAACAACGCCTGGTCGAGACCGCGCGGCGGGTGCTGCCGGGCGGCAATTTCGGCAACATGGCGAGCGACATCATCATCCGCGAGGGACGCGGCGGGCGCGTCTGGGACGTGAGCGGCAACGAGTACGTGGATTTCCTGCTCGGCTCCGGACCGATGCTGCTCGGCCACGTGCACCCGGAGGTGAACGCCGCGGTGAGCCGGCAGCTCGAGCGCGGCTCGACGTTCTTCGTCAACAACGAGCACGGCATCGCGCTCGCCGCCGAGATCGTGGAGGCGGTGCCGTGCGCGGAGCAGGTGCGCTTCGCCTCCTCCGGCACGGAGGCGGACGCACTGGCGATGCGGCTCGCGCGGGCGCACCGCAAGCGGCCCAAGATCATGAAGTTCGAGGGCGGCTACCACGGCATGAGCGACTACGCGCTGATGAGCCTGTGGCCGGCGCGCGCCGGCAACTCCGAGCAGCCCGTCGCGGATTCCGCGGGCATTCCGGAGAGCGTGCGCGGCGAGATGTTGGTGGCCCCGTTCAACGACCTGGAGGCGGCGCGGCAACTCATCCACGCGCACAGGGAGGAGCTGGCCGGCGTAATCGTGGAACCCTTGCAGCGGCTGCTGACGCCCCTGCCGGGGTTCCTGCGCGGCCTGCGCGACATCACCGCCGAACACGGCATCCCGCTGATCTTCGACGAGGTGGTGACGGGGTTCCGCCTGGCCTGGGGAGGGGCGCAGCGATATTACGACGTCGTTCCGGACATCTGCACGCTGGGCAAGGTGATCGGCGGCGGCTATCCGCTCTCCGCCGTCGCGGGGCGGGCGGAGATCATGGCGCATTTCGACCGCGCGAAGGCGGGGCCCGAGGGGTTCATGCCGGTGATCGGCACGCTTTCCGGAAACCCGGTCGCGGCGATCGCGGGGCTGGCCACGCTCGCGGTGCTGAAACGGCCCGGCGTCTACGAGAAGCTGCACACGACGGGCAACGCCATCCGCGCTGGG
Source organism: Acetobacteraceae bacterium (assembly GCA_027306955.1). Classification (GTDB taxonomy): domain Bacteria; phylum Pseudomonadota; class Alphaproteobacteria; order Acetobacterales; family Acetobacteraceae; genus JAJXXT01. The sequence goes on from DAHUXX010000094.1 coordinate 2,023, forward strand.
CTGGAGCGGAGCCTGCGCGACGCCGGCATCCCGGCGGTGATCAAGGGCGAGGCGGTGATGTTCGACGCCCTGTTCACCACCCGTGCCAGCGTGGACAACTACCGCGAGACGCTGGACGCCGACGCGGGCCTGGCGAAGCGCTTCACGGCGCTGGCGCGCGAGCGCGGCGTGCTCAAGAGCGAGGGCAAGATGTACATCTCCGTCGCCCACGACGAGCGCGACGTGCGCGACACGCTGGCGGCGTTCGACGACGCGGCGCGGACGATCGCGAACGAGCGGGGTTGAGGCGGGGCGTCAGCGGGACGGCGCCTCGCGCCTGAACATCATGGCCATCGCGCCGATCTGTCTTTCCGTCAGCGGGTTGGCGAACTGGATGGCGGCGTTGCCCTTCACGCCCTGCACCAGGCGGGCGAGGAACTCGTCCCTGGGTTCGCGCCGCGCCATCAGGAACAGGTCGCGGGCGGGCAGGGTCGCCTCCGCCTGGCCGTTGCCCATGCCCTGGTGGCAGGCGGCGCAGTAGGTGCCGTAGATCGCGCGGGCCTGTTGCATGTCCGCGGCGGTTGGCGGGGGTTCCAGGAAGGCGGAGCGGTCGAACGGGTGGCGGGAGAGCAGCGCCTCCACGGTGGCGGTAAGCGCCTTGCGTGCCGCGGGACTGGAGAGCGGCTTCGTCTGCCACGGGCGCAGGCGGTCGGCATCTGCCGCGTCGCCCGCCTGGCGCAGCAGCCAGGGCAGCAGGCCGAGTTCGCTGGAAATGCGCTGGCGCAGCCCCTCGCGGTTGGCCGGCGGCAGGGGGGGATGGCTCGCGAGACGGCGCAGGTCGCCGCGCAAGAGCAGCAGTTCCGCGGCAACGCGAAGCGATGCGCCCGCCCCGTGTGGAGCGGCGCGTGCCGGGGCTGCCGCGCCCAGCGAAGCGGCGACGGCGAGCGCGAAAAAGAACAGCCGCGACGCCGGAGCGCCGCGGCTGCGTGCTGCGCCGCGCGGTGCGGCGCAACGCCTCACTTCACGTTGATCTTCGCCTCGACCGGCAGGTTGTGGTGCGTCCAGTCGCTCATCGAGCCCGCGTACATCCGCGCGTCCTTGTTGCCGAGGATCTGCGAGGAGACGAACCAGCCGATGGAGGCCCACCAGCCGGTGTTGCAGAAGGTGATCTGCTTGCCCGCCGTCGGCACGCCGGCCGCGGCGTAGAGCTTCTCGATCTCCGCCTTGCTGCGGAACATGCCGCCGCCGTTCTGCGTCAGCCATTCCTGGGGCACGTTGTGGGCGCCGGGGATCGTTCCGCTCTTGGTGTCCACCGGCGGGCGGGTGACGCCGAGATACTGGTCCGACGGGCGGTTGTCGATCAGCGTCACGCCAGGCTGCTTGAGCGCCGCCTCGACCGTGGCGCGGGTGGCGAGCAGGTCCTTCTGCAGCGACATCGTGAACGTCTTCGCGGCGGGCTTGACCATGCCCTTCTGCAGCAGGTCGGCGGGGCTGCCCTTGGCCTTCACCGCGGCGAGATAGGCCGCCATGCCGCCGTCCAGGATCGAAACGTTCTTGTCGCCGAGAACCTCGAAGGTCCAGAACATGCGTGTCGCCATGCCCATGTCCGTCGAGCTCATGCCTGGCGAGACCAGGATGACATGCGTCTTGTTGTCGATGCCGAAGCCGCCGATCAGCTTCGCGAGCTTTTCCGGATGGCGCGTGAACATGCCGGGCGCGCCGCCCCGGCTCACCCGCCAGCCGTCGGTCGCGAAGTGGGTGTGCACGGCGCCGGGGATGTGGCCGCGCAGATAGGCGACGAGCGGGCGTGCGTCGATGAAGGCCACGTCCGGCTTGTCGATATGCGCCACCGCCCACTCGGCGCTGACGAGCGGCTGGGCCGCCATCGCGGAGCCGGCGGACAGCGCCAGCACGGCGACGGCCGAGGCGAGCGCCGCGCCCCCCGAGAACCATCGGTTACGCCATTTCGTCTTCATCTCGTTTCCTCCCTTTGCTGGTCTTCTCGCCATTGCTGGCCTGCTTCGAAAATCGCCTTACGCCGTGACGGTCACGTCCGCGGCGAGGATCGCCGCCGCCGCCGCCTCCCATGCGCGCTTGTCGTCCGGCGCGAGGGTGGAGACGTCGAGGCGCGTGACGCTGGCATCCTCCGCGCCGGAACGCAGCGCCGCGTCCAGCGTCGCCGCGTCCGGATAAAGGCCCGTCCTGAGTTCCAGGATCCGTTTCGTCATCGCACCGGGCTCTCAGACGCTGACCACGTGGTCGCTGGCGGCGATCGCTCCGGCCAGCGCGGCGGCGTCGAGCACCGGCAGCGCGCCCGCCATCTCCGGCGAGGTGCTCTCCGGCGCGATGTCCGAAAGCTCCAGCAGTTCCGCGAGTTCCGCGTTGGCCTCGGTCTCGGCGACCGGCCCGTTCATGAACACGAGCCGCACGCGATGGCCGAAGATGGTGAGCCCGGCGGCGACGCGCATGCCCTCGCCGTGGTCGCGCCGCGCCAGCACCAGGATGGATTTCTCGCTGCCCGCCATGGCTCCCCCTACAGGCTCACGACGCGCGCGGCCTCGGCCATCAGCGCGCTGTTGATGGTCTGGCTGCCGCGCTGGGCCGGGCATTCGCGGCCGGTCATGTGCTGGTCCCAGGAATGCTCGCAGACGACGACGCGCACGGCGGTGGGCAGGGTGGCGGCGAACGCGGTGTCGCCCAGCGCGCGCACGCCGTCATTGGTGAGGAAGCAGCCCCAGCGCACGCCGCGGGCGGCGAAGGCGCGGGCGAGCGGGGCGGCGATGCGCGCGGCGGCAGGGTTGGCGATGTGGAGCAGGATGTCCAACGTCGTTGCGTTCCCTGTCATGGTTTGCGTCTCATGGCCTGCGTGTCAGGGCCACAGCCGCAGCTTGCGCGGCCGGGCGCCGGCGTGCCAGGCGCGCGCGAAGGCGGCGAGGCGGGCGATGGGCGGGCCGGCGACGATGGCCGAGGGCGGCGCCTGCTCCGGGGCGGCGACGAGCAGCGTGTCGCGCATGGGTGGCGCGAAGATCGTTTCGCTCACGAGGCTGCGCGGGGCGCCGGGCGGCGCGCCGAGCGGGATGGACGGCGCGTGGTCGAGGACCAGGACGTCGCGCTGGCCGGC
>DAHUXX010000108.1 GCA_027306955.1 Acetobacteraceae bacterium
CCGTCGGCCCCAGATGCACCGGCCGCTCGTTGCGGAACACGCGATGCGCCGCGAGGTCCATGGTGATGTCATGGAAACTCAGCTTGCCCTTGCCCGGCACCGCGCTCGCGCGCCGCAGCAGCGCCCGCACCCGCGCCAGCAACGCCTCGATGCTGAAAGGTTTCGCGATGTAATCGTCCGCCCCGGTGTTGAGCCCGCGCACCGCGTCCTGGTCCTCCGCGCGCGCCGTCACCATGATCACCGGCAGGTCACGCGTCTGCGGCCGGCGGCGGATCTGCCGGCACACCTCGAGCCCGGAGACGGTCGGCAGCATCCAGTCGAGCAGCACCAGGTCCGGCGGCGCCTCGGCGATGCGCGTCAGCGCCTCCTGCCCGTCAGCCGCCTCCTCCACGACATAGCCCTGCTTTTCCAGATTGTAGCGAAGCATCGTCGCCAGCGCCGCTTCATCCTCGACGACCAGCACCACCGCCCGCCCGCCCGCCTCGCCGCCGCGCGCCCTTTCCATCGTCGCGGCCCGGATCACTCACCACCCCCGCCCGGCCGCACCACCGCATAGGACGAGGTATCGGCTTTCGGTCGCGCCTCGGAGAGCGGCGTGCCTGTCACCGCGTAATGGATCGTCTCGGCGATGTTGGTCGCGTGGTCGCCGATGCGCTCCAGGTTCTTGGCGATGAACAGCAGGTGCGCGCACGGCGTGATGTTGCGCGGGTCTTCCATCATGTACGTGATCAACTCGCGGAAGATAGCGTTGTAGAACCCGTCGATCGCCTCGTCGGATCGCCACACGTGCAGCGCCTTCTCCGCGTCCTTCTCGCCGATCGCATCGACGACCGCCTTGAGGTTCTCCTGCACCAGCCGCGACATGTGCCCCAGCCCCGCGAGGCTGAACGGCAGCGAATACTGCCCCAGCACGATGCTGCGCTTGGCCACGTTCGCCGCGTAGTCGCCGATGCGCTCAAGGTCGCCCGTCATCTTCAGCGCCGCCACGATCTGGCGTAGGTCCCCCGCGACCGGCTGGCGCAGCGCCAGCATCCGGATCACGAAGGCCTCGATGTCGCGCTCCATCGCATCGACCTTGGCATCGCCCTCGACGACCTTCGCCGCGAGTTCCGCGTCGCCGTCGAGCACGGCGCTGGTCGCGAGGCTTACCTGGCTCTCCACCATCCCGCCCATCTCGGTGATGAGCCCGGCGAGACGCTGCAGCTCCTGTTCGTAGCTCTTGACGATATGCTCGGCGCTTTCGGGCATGGATCCTCCTCAGCCGAACCGGCCGGTGATGTAGTCCTGGGTGCGCTTCTCGCGCGGGGCCGTGAACATCGTGCCGGCGTCCGCCACCTCCACCATCTCGCCGAGGTAGAAGAACGCCACCCGGTCGGCGACGCGCGCCGCCTGCTGCATGTTGTGCGTCACCATGGCGATGGTGAAATCGCGCTTCAGCTCGTCGATCAGCTCCTCGACCTTGAGCGTGGAGATCGGGTCGAGCGCGCTGGTCGGCTCGTCGAGCAGGATCACCTCGGGCTTCACCGCGATGGTGCGCGCGATGCACAGCCGCTGCTGCTGCCCGCCGGAAAGCCCGGTCGCCGGCGCGCCGAGCCGGTCCTTCACCTCGTCCCACAGCGCCGCACGGGTCAGCGCCCACTCGACGCGCTCCTCCATCTGCGCGCGCGAGGGCCGCTCGTGCAGCCGCACGCCGAAGGCGATGTTCTCGCGGATCGACATCGGGAACGGCGTCGGCTTCTGGAACACCATGCCGATACGGGACCGCAACAGATCGAGGTCCACGCCAGGCCCGATGATGTTCATCCCGTCCATCATCGCCTCGCCTGTCGCGCGCTGCCCGGGATAGAGGTCGTACATGCGGTTGAGGCAGCGCAGCAGCGTCGACTTGCCGCAGCCGGAGGGCCCGATCAGCGCCGTTACCTGCCGCTCCGGAAAATCGAGCGTGACGCCACGCAGCGCCTGGTGGCTACCGTAGAAGAAATCGAGGTTGCGGATGGCGATCTTGGCCGCGGCCACGGTACCGGAGGCCGCCGCTGCCGGGGCGCTGTCATTCGTCGTCGTGCTCATCGCCTCGTCTCCGAAGGGTGCGGTCATCGCCTTCTACCTCCCGCCCTGCCGCCTCAGCAGCACCAGCCGTGCCGTGACGCTGATCAACAGGACGATGAACGTCACCAGGAATGCCGCGGCATACGCGAGCGCGTTGGCGGACGCGAACGGCTCGTTGATGAAGGCCCAGATCGCGTAGGTGAGATAGCCCACCGGCGAGCCCACCAGCTGCCCGTTCCACATATAGGACGACCACCCCGCCGTGTAGATCAGCGGCGCCGTCTCGCCGACGGAGATCGCAAACGCGAGCAGGATGCCGGTGACAACGCCCGGCATCGCCACTGGCAGCGCGATCCGCCACGCGACCAGCCCTTCGCCCGCGCCCAGCGCGAACGCTGCCTCCTGCATCGCCGCCGGCACCTGGCTCAACGCCAGCTCCGTGGTGCGGCAGATATAGGGCAGGCAGAGGATCGCGATGGTGATGCAGGCCGCGGCGAGCGAGAATTTCCACCCCAGCCCCTCGACCATCGTCACGTACCCGAAATAACCTAGCACGATCGAGGGCACCCCCACCAGCACGTCCGCCATGAAGCGGATCGCGCGCGCGAACAGCGTGTGGCTGAACTGCGCGGCATAGAGCCCGGCGGCAACCCCGAACGGCACCGCGAGGATCATCGATCCCACGCCGATCACCAGCGTGCCCTCGATCGCGTTCAGCAATCCTCCGCCGGTACCCTGCGTCACCTCGAGAAACACGGTCGGCGTCAGCGCGCTGAATCCGCGCAGCAACACCATCAGCAGGATCCAGCCCATCGCGATCCCCAGCAGGCCGAAGCCGATGGCGCACAGGCCCCACCCCGCGACCGACCAGGTCCGCCGGCGCCGCATCCGCAGGAGCCGCGCCGCCTCGCGCGCGGGCTCGCCCGCGCCCATTCCGCCGCTCGCCATCACACCGCTCATACCCGCGCCGCCTTCAGCCCGGCGCGGTACAGCACCAGCCGGGCCAGCGTGTTGACCCCCAGCGAGATCACGGAGAGCACGAGCGCCACCTCCGCCAGCGAGCGCACGGCCAGACCCGTCGGGTCCTGCAGTGCGCTGTCGAGCTGCGAGACGATGAACGCCGCCATGGTGGAAATCGGCGAGTAGATGTTGGGCGGCAGGTAGTTGAGCGCGTTGCCGCTCACCATCAGCACCGCCATGGTCTCGCCCAGCGCCCGCCCGGTCGCGAGGATGGTCACACCGATCAGGATCTTGCGCACGCCTGGCAGCACCACTTTCCACACGGCCTCGAAGCGCGTCACCCCCAGCGCCGCGGCGGATTCGCGCACCACCATCGGTTCGGCCAGGATCGCGTCGCGCAGCGTCGCCGCGATCAGCGGCACGATCATCAGCGACAGCACGATCCCCGCGGTCAGCAACCCAGAACCGCTGCCCGTGGACCCGCCGAGGAACGGAACGAACCCCAGCACACGCCCCATCACGGGAAAAACATAATGCCCGAGCAATGGCACCAGCACCGCGTAGCCCCACAGGCCGAACACCACGGAGGGCACCGCTGCCAGCAGCTCGACGAAGAACGAAAGCCACATCCTGAACCGCGCCGGCACCGCTTCGGCCAGGAAGATCGCCGCCCCCACGCCGATCGGTACGGCGATCACCAGCGCGATCAACGTCGAAAGCAGCGTCCCCGCGATCAGGAACAGGATGCCGTAATGCGCCCCCGGCAGCACCTGCACCCCATTGCGCACGATCGGCGAGCCATACGTGTTGCCCAGGTTCCACGACGTGCTGGTGATGAAGCCGAGCCCGTTGAACCGCACCGCGGGCCAGGAATAGACCGCGAGGAACAGCCGCACGGCGATCAGGCTGGCCGGCAGCACGGCGGCGAAGACGGCCAGGACACGGCGGAAGGACATCGGAAAACCCGGGGCTGAAACAGGATGACGCCGCCGGGGTCGCCGGCGGCGTCGTAACCTCTAGCAGATCAGACCCCGAGTCACTTGATGGTCGCGATCTGCGCGGCGCTCAGCTTGGCGGCGGCGGGCGGCAGCGCGACGAAGCTCACCGCATCCATGAAGTGCTGCGCGTTGCCGCCCTCGGGGGAGATCGCCCAGGTGAAGAACTTGCGCAGCTCCGCGGCCACCGCGGCGTTGGGCTGCTGCGCCTTCACGATCGCGTACTCGTAGTTGATGATCGGGTAGGAGTCGGCACCGGGCGCATAGACCAGGCTGATGCGCTCGTCCGCCGGCGTCTTTTCCGTCATCGCTGCTGCCGCCGCCTTCACGTTGGCGATGGTCAGCGCCACGAACTTGCCGTCCTTGTTCTGGAGCAGCGCCTCGCCCAGCTTGTTCTGCACGATCGCCTGCCTGAAGCTCACGCCGATATAGGCGATCGAGTACGGCGTGGTCTTGATCGCGTTGACCATGCCCGGGTTGCCGTTGGCGCCGATCGCACCCGGCGCCGCCGGCCAGCTCACCGTGGTGCCGTAGCCCACGGAGTTCTGCCAGGACGGCGTCGAGAACGCGAGATATTGCGAGAAGATGAACGTATCGCCGCTGCCATCGGTGCGGTGCACGGTCACGATCCCATGGTCAGGCAGCTTCACGCCTGGGTTCAGCGCCGCGATCGCGGGATCGTTCCACTTGGTGATCTTGCCGCCGTAGATGCCGGTCAGCACCGGGCCCGACAACCTGAGCGCCGTCGCGTTCAGCCCCGGAACGTTGTAGTTGACCATCTGGCTCGAGATCGCCAGCGGGATGTTCAGCATCCCCTTGTGCATCTTCATCAGCGCGTCGGAGAGATAGGCGTCGGAGGCGCCGATCTGCGCTACGCCCGAGATCGACTGCGAAATGCCGGTGCCGCTGCCCGTGCTCTGCGTGGTGATCTTCACGCCCGGGTTCGCCTTCGTATAGGCCGGCACCCAGAGGTTGAACAGCGGATAGAGCAGGCTCGACCCGGTCTCCAGCAGGTTCACGGTGGCGGCCTTCGCCGGCGTGGCGCCGACGGTGAGGCCGGCAAGGGCGGTCGCCATCGCCCCCATCAGCACGAGGCGGCGGCCGGTAGCGGTGCGTCCTGACATCAGGTTCTCTCTCCCATGAACGTTCCCGGCACGGCGGACTCGCCCGCCGGCCGGACGCCCCGCTCATAGGTGGGGATCGCGACCGCTCCATTTCACTTTTATGAAGCTTCCATGACAGCGCGCGCGGCCCTGGCCCGCGGCGCACCCTCAGATCGCGTAGCTCACCGGCTCCGGCACGGGCCGCGGCAGCCCGGCCGCGACCGCCTGGCGCACCAGGTCCTCCAGCGTCACCGCCCGCAACGCCTCCACCGCCGCCTGGTCCGCTGCCATCCACGCCGCGTCCGCGATCGCCGCCAGCGATGCGGCGGACCCGGTCTTCACGTCCGGCCCGGCACCGGCCACCTCGGTCATCGTCGCTGCGATCTCGGCCAGCGTGATGTCGCGCGCCGGCCGCCCCAGCCGATACCCGCCGCGCGGCCCACGGATACTGTCCAACATCCCGGTCCGCGCAAGGATCTGCAGCAGCGGCTCCAGCCCCCGCCGCGCCTGCCCCAGCCGCTCCGCCAGGTCCGCAGCCGAAACCGTCCCCGCCCGCCCGGCATGGAACGCCACGTCCAGCATGATCTCGATGGCCGTCAGCGCGCGTTCGCGGCGAATCAACATGCCCCACTCAATCACGATCCAGGGTCGTGATAAACGCCGCGCATGACGGATTCCCCGCAAGCCGGCCGCATTTTCGACAGCATCACCGATCTCGTCGGCCGCACCCCCGTCGTGCGCCTCTCCCGCCTCGCCGCGGAACACGCCATCGCGGCGGAATTGCTGGCGAAGCTCGAGTTCCAGAACCCGCTGGGTTCGGTCAAGGACCGCATCGGGCTGGCCATGGTCGATGCCGCGGAGGCCGCCAGGGAGATCCGCCGCGGCCGCACGGTCCTGGTCGAGCCCACCTCCGGCAATACCGGCATCGCGCTCGCCTTCGTCGCCGCCGCGCGCGGCTACCGCCTCATCGTCACCATGCCGGAGGGTGCTTCGGTGGAGCGCCGCCGCCTCATGCGCCTGCTCGGCGCCGAGGTGGAAATGACCCCCGCCGCCGACGGCATGGAGGGCGCCATCGCCCGCGCCGAGGCGATTCTCGCCGCAACGCCGGATGCCTGGATGCCGCGCCAGTTCGACAACCCGGCCAACCCCGCCATCCACCAAACGACCACCGCGGAGGAAATCTGGGCCGACTGCGCCGGCCGTCTCGACATCGTGGTCGGCGGCGCCGGCACCGGCGGCACGCTCACCGGCATCGCCCGCGCGCTCAAGCCGCGCCTGCCGCGGCTGCGCATGGTCCTCGTCGAGCCGGCGGAAAGCGCCGTCCTCTCCGGCGACGAGCCTGGCCCGCACGGCATCCAGGGCCTCGGCCCCGGCTTCAAGCCGCGCGTGCTGGAGCTGGAACGGATGGATGCGATCCGCACCGTCACCGAGCGCGAGGCTCTGGCCATGGCCCGCCTGGTTGCCCGCGTCGAGGGCATTCCCGTCGGCATTTCCTCCGGCGCTGCCCTTGCCGCCGCGATCGAGGAGGCGAGGGGCAAGCCCGCGGGCACGCGGATCCTCGCCATCGTCCCCAGCTTCGCCGAGCGCTACGTCTCCACCGCGCGCTTCGCCGGCCTCTAGCGCCCCGCCATCCTCCCGCGGCCCCTCGCGGCCCGGCACGATCCGTGCTTGCATGCAGGCAAAACCATACAGGAGGGGTCGATGCGGCTGGCAACGCGGATCGCGATGGCGATGGTGATGGCACTGCCCCTCGCGGCGCGGATCGACGCGGCGCGCGCCGCCCACCCGCTGCGCGTCGGCCTTGAATTCGACCCGGCGCCGCTCGATCCCGCGACGGACGGCAGCTACACCAACCGCATCGTCACCACGGTGATGTGCGACAGCCTGATCGACCTCTCCCCCCACCTCCGCTTCATCCCGGAACTGGCGACGAGCTGGCAATGGTCGGCGGACCGTCTCTCGCTCACGCTGCACCTGCGCCCCGGCGTCACCTACCAGGATGGCACGCCGCTCGACGCAGCCTCCATCCAGGCCAACCTGGTACGCTACAAGACCGCGCCCTACTCGATCCGCAAGGCGGAGATGTCGGCGATCACCGGCTCTGTGGTGATCAATCCCGAAACGATCAAGGTGACGCTCTCCCACCCCTACGCGCCGCTGATCGCAACGCTGGCCAACCGCGTCGGCACGCCGTATTCGCCGAAGATCCTGAACCTGCCACGCGACCAGATCGCCGCCCACCCGGTCTGCGCCGGCCCCTTCGCCTTCAAGGACCGCGTGGCACAGGACCACATCACCCTCACCCGCTGGCCCGGCTACTGGAACGCCAAGGCGATCCACATCCCCGCGGTCGTGTTCCGCACCGTCACCAGTGCCACCGTGCGCAAGACCGACCTGGAGGCCGGCGCGCTCGACATCGCGGACCACATCGCGCCCACCGACGTCGCCGAGATCGAGGCGCGCAAGAACCTCATCATCGTCAAGACGCCCTCGCTCGGCTACTCGCTGATCGAGTTCAACCTCGCCAACGGCAAGGCCGCCGACAACCCGCTTGGCAAGAGCGCGCTGGTGCGCCGCGCCTTCTCGCTCGCAATCGACCGCGCGGCGCTCAACCAGGTCGCCTTCAACGGCCAATACATCCCATCGAACCAGATGGAGGTGCCTGGCAGCGCCTACTACGACAACGCCTATCCGGTGCCGAAGCGCAACATCGCGGAGGCAAAAAAGCTGCTTGCCGAGGCCGGCTACAAGCACGTCACGGTGACGTTGCAGATCGGCACCGACCCGCTGGACCGCCAGGCCGCCGAGATCATCCAGTCGATGGCGAAGGACGCCGGCTTCGACGTGAAGCTCGTCTCCGAGGAAGGCGCGGGCCTGGTCGGCAACGCCCGCTCCGGCAATTTCCAGGCGGTGATGCTGCTCTGGTCCGGCCGCGCCGACCCGGACGGCAACATGCCCATCTGGCTCACCTGCAAGGGCTTCACCAACTGGGGCCATTTCTGCAGCCCCGAATTCGACAAGCTCATCGTCCAGGGCTCGGAGGGTTCCACCCTCGCCCAGCGCAAGCCCTTCTACGACAAGGCCGTCGCCATCTTCGAGCAGCAGGCGCCGGACATCGTGCTCTACCACTACTCGATGATCTGGGGCCTGTCGGACAAGGTGCGCGGCTTCCACGGCCGCCCGGACGGGCTTTGGCGGCCGGAGGGGATGACGCTCGCGCCATGAGCATCGACCCCGCGCGCCTGCTCGCGGACCTGCACGCGCTGCGCGGATACGGCCGCGACGGCAACGGCGTCCATCGCCCGACCTATTCGCCCCAGGACGTCGCGGCTCGCGAATGGTTCGCGGCCAGGGCGCGCGCCACCGGGCTCGACGTCACCATCGACGGCATCGGCAACCTGCTCGCCCGCGACCCGAATCCCGGCCCGCATCTCCTGATCGGCAGCCATCTCGAAACCCAACCCCATGGCGGCTGGCTCGACGGCGCGCTCGGCTGCGTCGCGGGGCTGGAGGTCGCGCGCGCCCTTGGCGCCCGTACAGGCGCAGGCGGCATCGACGTCGCCGCCTGGGCGGACGAGGAGGGTCATTTCGGCGCCTTCAACGGCAGTCGCTCCGCGATCGGCGACCTCACGGAGGCGGAGATCGACGCGGCCTCAAACCGCGACGGCGTCACCCTGCGCGCGGCCCTCGCCGCCGCCGGCTATGCCGGCCGCCCGCGCCTTCGCCTCGACCCCGCGCGCTACAAGGGTTACCTCGAACTGCACATCGAACAGGGCCCGGAGCTCGACACCGCCGGCCAGGCGCTCGGCGTCGTCACCGCCATCGTCGGGCTGCGCGGCTACCGCATCCGCTTCGAGGGCCAGCAGAACCACGCCGGCACCACGCCCATGCGCCTGCGCCGCGACGCCGGTGCCGCCCTCGTGCGCCTTGCCTGCGCCATCGCCCGCGACTTCCCCGATGCCGCCGCCGCCCGTACTGTCTGGACCATCGGCCGCATCGAGCTGGAACCGGGTGCCGCCAGCATCATCCCCGGCGCCGCCACCATGATGTTCCAGATGCGCGACACCGACGAAGCCGTGCTCGACCGTCTGGAATCGCTGCTCATGCGCCTCGCGGAGCAGGAGGGCAGGGGCTCCTGCCGCGTCGCCGTCACCCGCCTGCGCGCGACCGCCCCGGCGACGATGGACCGCGGCCTCTGCGCGGCGCTGGAGGCCGCCTGCGAGCGCGCCGCGCCCGGCAACTGGCAAGCCATGCCCAGCGGTGCCGGCCACGACGCGCAGCAGCTCGCCCGCGTCATGAAATCCGCGATGCTCTTCGTGCCCAGCATCAACGGCATCAGCCACGACACCGCCGAGGACACCCGGGAAGAAGACCTGGTGCGCGGCGTCGCGACCCTCGCCGATGCCGCCGCCGCGATCCTGCGGCAAGCATAGCAACACACGGATGGCGCCCCGCCGCGCCCACGCCCATATCCGGTCCCGCAAAGGAGACCGGGCGATGGACGGCATGACGGTGACAGCTCCGCGCGACGAGGCCCGCTGGCAGGCGCTGCTGGCCCGCCAACCCGCGGATTTCCTCTACGGCGTCGCGACGATGGGCGTCTATTGCCGCCCCACCTGCCCCTCGCCCCGCCCGAAGCGCCAGAACGTCCGCTTCTTCGCCGACAGCGCCGAGGCCCTCGCCGCCGGCTTCCGCCCCTGCCGCCGCTGCGACCCGGACGGCACCCGTGCCGCGCTCGCCCGCGCCGTCGTGGCCGACGCCTGCGCGGCCATCGAGCAAGCCGAGACCATCCCCTCGCTCGATGCACTTTCAAAACGAGCCGGCTATTCGCGCTTTCACTTCCTGCGCCTGTTTCGCGACCACACCGGCCTCACGCCGCGCAGCTACGCGGAAGGCGTGCGCGCCCGCCGCCTCGCGGCCTCGCTCGCGACTGGCACCCGCGTCGCGGATGCCATCGCGCAGGCCGGCTTCGGTTCCGAAAGCCGCGTCTACGAGGCGCCGGAACTCCTCGGCATGACCCCCGGTGCCGCCCGTCGCGGCGGCAAGGGCGAAACCATCCGCACCGCCCTGGCTGATTCCCCCTTCGGTCGCCTGCTTGTCGCCGCCACGCAAAAAGGGGTCTGTTTCCTCGGCTTCGCGGAGCCCGACGAAGCTCTCCTCGGCGATCTGCGCCAGCGGTTCCCCAAGGCGCGCATCGTGCCGGACGCATCCGGCCTCGCCGCCATCGTTACCGCGGTCGTCGCCTTCATGGCCGAACCCCGCGCGGCGCTCGATCTGCCGCTCGACCTGCGCGGCACCGCCTTCCAGCTCCGCGTATGGGAGGCGCTGCGCCGCATCCCGCTCGGCCAGACCACCACCTATGGCGCCCTCGCGGCCGTGATGGGCGAGCCCAGGGCGATCCGCGCCGTCGCGCGAGGTTGTGCCCGCAACCCGGTCTCGCTCGCGGTTCCCTGCCACCGCGTGCTCGGCGCCGACGGCTCGCTGACCGGCTACCGCTGGGGCATCCCCCGCAAGCGGACGATGCTCGCCAGGGAAGCAGCCGTAAAAGACTAGGCCGTCACCGCGGCGTCGCCGCCAGCGCGATGCGGGTGGAGGCGCGCAGCAACAGCCTCCGCCCCGCGACCTCGAAAGGCGCGTCCAGCGCCGCGAGCAGCGCGGAGGCCATTGCCCGCGCCGCCTGCGGCTGCGCGCCGCCTGTCTGCACGAGAACAAAACGATCCGCCGCGAGCCGCGCCAGCAGCGGCGCCTCTCCCGCGGCGCTGGCCAGCCGCTGCGCCACCTGGCGCAACAGCGCCTGCGCCGCCTCCTTGCCCTCGTACCCGAGCCCAAGCGATTGCGTCACCGACTTGAACCGGTCGACATCGAGCGCCAGCACCGCGACCGGCATCTCCGCCCCCGGCCGCGCCAGCGCTTCCAGCCTGGTCGCGAGCAGGGCCTGGCTCGCCAGCCCGGTCGCCGGGTCGTGCCAGGCGAACTGGCGCGACAGGTGCTCGCGCTTGCGCCGCTCCGTCACGTCCTCGTGCGTGGCAACCCAGCCACCGCCCGGCGCCGGCTGGTGCGCGATGGCGATGGTGCGCCCGTCGCGCAGCTCCACCTCGCTGTCGAAACGTTCCGTCGTGTGCGCGACGCGTCGCCGCCACGCCACGTAGTCGCGCGCCGCCATCGTCGGCACGGTGTGCACGCGCTCGCGCAGCGTCACGATGTCCGTCAGCGTCATGCCCGGCCGCACCTGCTCCGGAGACAGCCTGTAGATCTCGGCAAAGGCACGGTTGGCGAGCGCCAGCCGCTGCTCGGCGTCGAACACGCACACCCCGAGTCCGAGCAGGTCGAGTGCCGCCGGATAATCCGTCGTCGGGGCCCGGCTTGGGCCGGTCAAGGCGATAGGGTCGTCCACGGCACCTCCTGCGCGCCCCGGGGGATTAGGCCGGCGCGATGAAGAAGGCATGAACGCCGGCCGCGTCAGCTTACATGCGCCACGCGCAGCGCATTCGTCGTCCCCGCCTGGCCGAACGGGATGCCGGCCACCACCACCACCTCGGTGCCATGGGTCGCGAACCCCTCGGTCATGGCGATGCGTGTCGCCCTCGCCACTGTCTCCGTCATCGTGTGCGTCTCTCCCACCAGCAGCGCATGCACGCCCCAGCACACGGCAAGCCGCCGCGCCGTTGCCAGCGACGTCGTGAGCCCCAGCACCGGCGCCTCCGGCCGCTCCCGCGCCACACGCAGCGCCGTCGCGCCGGAGGCAGTGAACGCGCAGATGGCGGAAGCGGAGATGGTGTGCGCGATCTGCCGCGCCGCCGCCGCGATCGCATCCGCGGTCGCCCGCTCCGGTTCCGGCCGCGACGCCTCGATCCCCGCCCTCCAGCCCGGGTCCTGCTCCACCCGCGCCACGATCCGGTCCATGATGTTCACGGCTTCGTAAGGATATTGCCCCGCCGCGGTCTCCGCCGAGAGCATCACCGCGTCCGCCCCATCGAACACCGCGGTCGCCACGTCGGAGGCCTCGGCGCGGGTCGGGGCAGGGGCGCTGATCATGCTCTCCAGCATCTGAGTGGCGACCACCACCGGCCGGCCCAGCGCCCGCGCCGCGCGGACGATGCGCTTCTGCGCCAGCGGCACCTCCTCCGGCGGCAGCTCCACGCCGAGGTCGCCGCGCGCCACCATCACCGCATCGGAAAGTTCCAGAATCGCATCGAGATTCTCGAGCGCCTGCGGCTTTTCCATCTTGGTCATGATCCAGGCGCGCCCGGCCGCGATCGCCTTCGCCTCTGCCACGTCCTCCGGCCGCTGCACGAAGGACAGCCCGATGTAGTCGACACCGTGCTCCAGCGCGAAATCGAGGTCGGCGCGGTCCTTCTGCGTCAGTGCCGGGATCGGCAGCGCCACGTCCGGCACGTTGACCCCCTTGCGGTCGGAAAGCGGCCCGCCGGTCACAATTTCCGTCTCCAGCCGGTCCTCGCGCTTGCGCGTCACGCGCAGCCGCAGCTTGCCGTCGTCGAGCAGCAGCGTCGTCCCGATCCCCGCGGCCTCGATGATCTCCGGGTGCGGCAACTGCACCCGCCGCGCGTCCCCCGGCGTCGGGTTGAGGTCGAGCGTGAACCCCTGTCCCGTCTGCAAAGCCACGCGCCCGGCCTGGAACCGCCCCACGCGCAGCTTCGGCCCCTGCACGTCGGCGAGGATCCCGATCGGCCGCCCGAACCGCTTCTCGAGGTCGCGGATGATGCCGATCCGCGCCGCGTGATCCTCGTGCGAACCATGCGAGAAATTGAGCCGGAACACATCCGCCCCGGTCAGGTGCAGCTTTGCCAGCACCTCGGCGGTGGAGCTTGCCGGCCCCAGAGTTGCGATGATCTTGGTGCGCCGCCGCCGGCGCAGCACGGGTCGGGAGGTCATGGCGTCACCTCATGCAATCAGAATGGCCCGGATATCGTTGACGTTCGTCAACGTCGGCCCGGTCACCACCAGGTCGCCGAGTGCCGAGAACAGCGAATACGAATCATGACGCTTCAGCACCGCCCGCGGATCGAACCCACGCGAGCGAGCCCGCGCCAGCGTGTCCGGCGCGACGATCGCCCCCGCCGCGTCCTCCGTGCCGTCGATCCCGTCCGTGTCACCGGCCAGCGCCCAAACACCCCGCTCGCCGCCGAGTGCCACCGCCAGCGCCAGCAGAAACTCCGTGTTGCGCCCGCCGCGCCCCGGCCTTTCGTTGCCACCCGGTATTTCATTGCTCATCGTCACCGTCGTCTCGCCGCCCGAAAGCAGCAGCGCCGGTGCCTTCGCCGGCATCCCGTGTGCCCGCACCGATTTCGCGATCCCCGCCACCAGCGTCCCCGCCTCGCGCGCCTCGCCCTCCAGAGCATCGCCGAGGATCAGCGGCGCTATCCCCGCCGCGCGCGCCACCCCGGCCGCCGCGTCGAGCGCCATCGCGGGGGTCGCGATCATTCGCACGTCCTCGGGAAAGCTCCCCGGCTTCGGCGTCTCATCCGCCCCCGCCGCGAGCCGCGCCGCCGCCGCCGCCGGCAGCCGGATGGCGAACCGCGCCACGATCTCACGCGCATCCGCATACGTCGTGGGATCGGCGACGGTCGGCCCGGAGGCGATCACGCCAGGCTCGTCCCCCGGCACGTCGGAGATCGCGAGCGTCACCACCCGCGCCGGCAGCGCCGCCGCCGCCAGCCGCCCGCCCTTGATCGCGGAGAGGTGCTTCCTCACCGTGTTCATTTCCCCGATCGCCGCCCCGCAATCCAGCAGTGCCTTGTTCACCGCCTGTTTGTCCGCGAGCGTGAGCCCGGGGGCGGGCAGGGCGGCCAACGCCGATCCGCCGCCCGAGACCAGCGCAATCACCAGGTCGTCTTCCCGCAGCCCGCGCACCGTCTCCAGAAGCCGCCGCGCTCCCGCTTCGCTGCGCGCGTCCGGCACCGGATGCCTGGCCTCCAGCACCTCGATGCGCCGCGTCGGCACCGCATGCCCCTCGCGCGTCACCACCACGCCGGAGAGCGCCACATCGGGCCAGGCCTCCTCCAGCGCCCGTGCCATGGTCGCCGCCGCCTTGCCGAGCCCCACCACCACCGTTCGCCCGCGCGGCTTCCCCGGCAGATGCGCCGCCAGCACCGCGCGCGGATCGGCCGCCCGCACCGCCGCCTCGAACGCGGCGCGCAGCAGGCGGCGCGCCGATGCGTCGTCCAGAGCCATGCCTGCGCTTTCCTCCGGGTTGCCGCGCGAGTATGGCGGAGGCGACCTGAACGCGCCATGTTGGCACAGCGAAGGAGGCGATCATGACGGTACCGGAGATGGACGCACCGACCCGCACGGAACTGGAGGCGGCGGCCTTCCGCACGCTGGTCGCGCATCTGCGCCAGCGCACCGATGTGCAGAACATCGACCTGATGAACCTCGCCGGCTTCTGCCGCAACTGCCTCAGCCGCTGGTACCGCGAGGCCGCCGAGGCGCGCGGTATCGCGCTCGCGGACGCCGACGCGCGCGCGATCGTCTACGGCATGCCCTACAAGGAATGGCAGGCGAAGTACCAGAAGCCGGCCAGCGAGGCGCAGCAGGAGGCCTTCGCCAAGTCCCATCCCGGCCACGCCGCCCACGCGCCGGCGCCCGCGCCCGCCGCCGCCAAGGTTGACCGATCCCGTGGCTGCCATTAGTCCCGCCGGCCCCGGCCCCCGATCCCACGCGAGGGGTTCGGCCAAGGAGAAGGGAAAGACGATGGCGCTGGATGCACCGCAGGCTGAACGCAAGACCAGGGGCGCTGCCGGCGGCGGCACCTTCGCGGCCGAGGAGCTGCGCGGCTACATCGAGCGCATCGAGCGGCTCGAGGAGGAGCGCAAGGCCCTCGGCGGCGACATCCGCGACATCTACGCCGAGGCCAAGGGCCGCGGCTTCGACGTCAAGGTCATGCGTGCCCTCATCCGCATCCGCAAGCAGGAGCCCGCGGTGGTGGAGGAACAGGAATCCCTCCTCGACGTCTACCGCCGCGCGCTTGGCATGTAGGCCTACCCGCCCAGCTGCTCCGCGTACGCCGCCGCCACCATGTGCCGGCGCACCTTCTGCGTCACCGTCAGCAACCCGTTGTCGTGCGTGAACGGCGGCACGACGATGTGCCGGCGGATCCGCTCCACCACCGCGAGCCGCTTGTTCACGTCCGCGACCGCCGCCGCCACCGCCGCCTCGTCACAGCCCTCCGCCGCCACCACCAGCGCGCGCAGTCCGGAACTGCCCTCGCCCACCACCATCGCCTGCGCGATAGCGGGCTCGTTCATCAGCATTCCCTCGATGCGCGCCGGCGAGACGTTCTCGCCGCCCGAGAGCACGATCATGTCCTTCTTGCGATCGGTGATCGTGAGATACCTCTGCGCGTCCAGCACCCCGATATCGCCGGTCGCGAGCCATCCGTCCCGCAGCACCTGCTCCGTCTCGCCCGGCCGCCGCCAGTACCCGTCCATCACCAGGTCGCCGCGCACCATGATCTCGCCGTCCTCGGCGATGCGCAGTTCCACCCCGTCCAGCGCCGGCCCCACCGTCTCGATGCGCGTCGCGTTGGGCGGATTGACCGAGATCACCGGACCGGCCTCCGTCTGCCCATATCCCTGCAGCAGCTTCAGCCCGAGCGAGAGGAAGAACCGCCCAACTTCCGGGTCGAG
>DAHUXX010000112.1 GCA_027306955.1 Acetobacteraceae bacterium
GATCGCGGACGCATCGTGCACGGCGCGATCGGCGAACAGCTCGACATGATGATCGCCTCGGGCGTGCATGGCGTCGTCGTCGGCGGCAGCACCGGCGAGGGGCACACGCTGACACGCGACGAGTTCGCCGCCGTGGCGGAGACCGCGCACAAGGCCGTGGCCGGGCGCGTGCCACTGCTCACCGGGCTGATCGTCAACTCGACGCAGGAGGCGATCGAGCGCGCGGCGCTGCTGCGCGGCATGAACATCGCGGCGCTGCAGATCACGCCAGTGCATTACCTGTTCAAGCCCGACGCGGAGCACACGATCGAGCATTTCCGCGCCATTCACGCCGCAACCGGTCTGCCGATCCTGATCTACAACGTGGTTCCATGGAATTATCTCGATGTCGCACTGATGCTGCGCATCCTGCGCGAGGTGCCGGGCGTGGTCGGCATGAAGCAGAGTGCCGGAGATCTCAAATCCGTGTCCGACCTGGTGGCGGGCGTGGCACCCGGCAATGTCGTGTTCACCGGCACGGACGCGTTGCTCTACCCCGCCTTCGCGCTCGGCGTGCATGGCGCGATCAGCGCGCTGACCACCGCGGTGCCCGGCGTGTGCGTGAAGCTGTGGAACGCGGTCGCGGCCGGCGATCACGAGACCGCGCTCGACCTGCACCGGCGCCTCGCGGTGCTGTGGAACGCGATGCCGCACGACAACCTGCCGGCCTGCGTGAAATACGCGCAGCACCGCCAGGGCCTGGGCTTCTATCCGCCGCGCGCGCCGATGATGCGGGTCAGCGACGCGCAGCAGGTGGCGATCGACGCCGCGCTGAAGCCGTTGCCGCTTTAGACCGCGCCGAGGGCTTGGACGGCGGCGCCTCGCGCGGCGCCGCGGCGCGCTTCGCGGCGGGTTCTGGTGGACTGGACGCCAGCTGGCGGGGATTCACCTCGGCTGGCGCGATCTCGCTCCCCGCGATCGTGGCGATGAGGGCCTGGTAGGCGTCGAGATAGGACTCCATGGGCAGGTGCTTCTCCGCCCAGGCGCGTGCGGCGAGGCGCAGCGCCTTGGCGCGATTGCGGTCCTCGAGCAGGCCGAGCACGTTGTCGGCGAGCTTTGCCGGATCAAGGGGCGGCGTCATGAGTCCGGTCTCGCCGTCGCCGATGAACTCGCGCACCGGCTCCACGTCCGCGGCGACGATGGCGCAGCCCGCCGCCATCGCCTCCCTGAGCGACCAGGAGACGACGAACGGATAGGTCAGGTAGACATGTGCGTCCGAGCGCTTGAGCAGGCCGCGATAGACGTCGTAGGGCACCTGGCCGGGCAGCAGCACGCGACTTGCGTCGTACTTGCCCTCCATTTCCTTGAGGAAGCGGTCACGCCAGGAGCCGGCGGCGAGCCGCGGGCCGTAGCTGACCTTGTTGCCGCCCACAAGCACCACTTTGACATCATTTCGTTTCAACAATGATGGCAGGGCACGCATCATGATGTGGTAGCCGCGATAGGGCTCGAGGTTGCGTGCGACATAGGTCACCAGCCTGTCGCGCGGGCCCACCACGAAATCGCCGATCGCGAACCGCCGGCGCCGCACCGCGGGGTCCGGCGCCAGCTCGTCGAGGTTCACGCCCTCCTGGAGCAGCCGGATGCCACCGCGTGCCCATGGCGGGTAGCGCGTGAGCTGCCAGACGGTCGGGCTCTGGCCGTGCTCGCCGAGCGCGATCGCGGCATGGTTGATCTGGTTCATGCTCGGGATGCGCGCGCGCGTCGCCTCGTCGGCGGGGAACTCGGGATCGAAGCCGACATCCGCGCCCGTGGGGCTGTAGTAGAACTCGAAATAGCCAAGGATCGGCACGCCGGGAAACACCTGCTTGAGGTCGAGCAGCTCGCCCCAGCCATGG
This sequence comes from Acetobacteraceae bacterium, assembly GCA_027306955.1. GTDB lineage: Bacteria > Pseudomonadota > Alphaproteobacteria > Acetobacterales > Acetobacteraceae > JAJXXT01. The sequence goes on from DAHUXX010000112.1 coordinate 1,878, forward strand.
TGGCCGATGACGATGTCGGGCTCGAAACCGAGCGATTTCAGGTTGCGCGCAACGCCGGCCACTGCCTCCGCGCGCCGCACCGCGCGATCCCATTCGCGCGCATGCGGGTGGACCGCCTCGGGCGCGTACTCCGGCAGGCGATAGACGACGCGGCGCACGCCCGCCATCTGGCTGGTGTTGGGCTCGGAGATGAAGACGATGTCGTGCCCGCCCTCGTCCAGCAGCCTGCGGACGAGGTGCAGGAACTGGCCGGGGAAGTTCTGATGGACGAAGAGGTAGCGCAACGCCGCCGCGTATCAGGCCCTGCGGCGGGCCGGACGCGCCGACCGCCCGACCTCCGCAGCTTCACCACGCGGCACCACCTCGATACGGAACGCCTCGAGCGGTGAGAGCGCCGGGCTCTCGCACACCTCCCCGTCGCCGACCGGCCCCGCGGCGCTGCCGTCGATGAAGCTCGCCTCGATGCGCAGCACGCGAGTCTTGGCGGTTTCGTTGCGCAGCCGCACGCGCAGGCCCAGCACCGGCAGGGCCATGCCGCGGCTGCCGCAGAACTGCGCTCCCTCCACCCACGGCGACAGCCAGCCCTTGCCGAGCACGGCCTGGTATTCGATGTCGCCGGGCGCGATCCCGTCCGGGGCGATCGCGAAGCCCTCGATCCAGCGGCCCGACCCCTTCTCGCCCATCCACTCGCCGAGCGGAACGACGATGTCGCCGCGCGCCTGCACATGCGCGAGCACCTCTGGCTTGCGCGGCGCCACGGTGGGAGCGGCCGCGGGCGCGGCGGCAGCGGGAACACCGGCAGCGGGAACGGCGGGCGCCACAGGCTCGGAAAGACGCATCACTTGCACGTTGGGGGCGGCATCCTGGGCGCCTTGCGCCTGGTAGATGGTCACCAGGATCTGCGCCGGCCCGCCCGATACGCGCACCAGCGCCGCGTCGCCCGCACCCGAGAGCAGACCGTCGTCGCGGAAGGTGCGCACTGTCACCGCCTCTGGCCGACCGTCCGAGCCCGGCGAAGGCGTGATCCGTACCGCCGGCAGGCCCGTGGGGCCGCCCGCGGTGGGGCTGCGCGAGGCGACGATGCAATACAGACCCGCGTCCAACGCCATGAGATGGCCGGTGACCTTCAGCTCCTCGACCGGCGAGACGGCTGGACGGGCGGCGGCTTCTGACATGCAGGAGTTCCGTTCGATCTGAGGCGGGTTACGGGGTCTGCGAGCCGTTCCTGTTTCGCGTCAACCGGCGCGCAAGGCAAGAGGCGTGGCGGCGAGCAGCGCCGCGTTGATGGCGCCGGCCGGCAGCCCCAGCGGCAACAGGAATCCGCGCCCGGTGGCGCGCACCCGCTCGGCCTGCGCGCCGAGATCGAAGGTGCAGGCGGCGAGCCCCGCCCGCCAGGCAAGCGACAGCGCGAAGCACCAGGTCTCGGGGCAGGTCGAGGGGATGAAGGCGAGCGACGCGCCCTGGGCGCGCAGCAAGGCCTCACCCTCTTCCTCGTCGTAGCGGCCGGTGACCCAGACCCGGCCGGTCTGCATCAGCCGCGCATCGTCCGCGCTGTAGCCGACGACGACGAAATCGAGCGGCAGGCCGCGGCTCGCGGCGTCGCGCGCACAGGCGAGCAGCACGTTGTAACCCTTCTCCGGCCCGATAGCGCAGGGGATGGCCACGCGGCGGCGAGGCGCGCGCGGCGGCGGCGCCAATGGCGGCAAATGCGCGTCACTTTCCGGCCGCTCGACACAGGCGGCGACACCGGGGAAATGCCGCGCGAGACGCGTCGCGACATCGGCGGACGGCACGACGACCGGCGCGGCGGCGAGCCCCGCGGCACTCGCCGCGCGCAACGCGGCGACAGGAAGTTCAGCACCGTCGCGCCTGCCATGATCGACGATGCAGGCCTCGCAGGCGCCCGGCTCAGCCGGCTCGCCGCAATAGCGCCCGTCCGGCAGCGAGAAGGTGACGCGCGGGCAGACGCAGGCGTAGTCGTGCGCGTGCCAGGCAAGCGGCGCGCGCAGCGCCGGCGCGAGGCCGGTGACCGCGCGGTCGTGGCCGAGCAGGTGATGGATCTCGACCGCGCGCACATGCCGTCGGCGCAGGAGCGCCCGCAACGCCGCGAGCTCGCCCGGCACGCGGAATACCAGGTTGGGGAACGTGCCCTCGCTGTCGTCGAGCCGGCAGAACCCGGCCTGGTAACGCGGCTCCCCCTCGCCGTCACCGCGCAGCACCGGGCGCAGCAGCAGCGCCTCGCGACTCTCGGAAGCGAGTGCCGCGATGCGCGCCCGCACCGCGCGTTCGACGCCGCCGCCATCGTCGTGCGTGATGAGCAGCACCGTCTCGCGCGGCTTCCGGGCGGAAAGCCGGCGTTCGTCCAGCATCCGGCGTGCCGGCGCGAGCGGATCGGCCGCGACCCAGCGCGCGACCGCATCCGCGTAGCCCGGATGCAGCCGCTCCATCGCCTCGCTGTTGCGCGCGACGAGAGAGGCGGTCGCGGCGCCGAAACTGCCGCCACCGCGATGCGCGACATAGGCGCGCGGCACTGCCACATGCCGCCAGCCGAGCCAGGCGGCGCGACGGCAGAAATCGTTCTCCTCGCCGTAGCCCTGGGCGAACAGGTCGGCGCGCAGGACCCCGGCGTCGCCGAGGCATTCGCGGCGGATGTAGAGGCAGAAGCCGACGCCGGTCGGCAACTCCACCGGCGCCGCACCGGTGGCCGCGGCCAGCGTTCCCATCGCCGCGGCATCGGCTTGCATGGGGTTGCGGCGGTCCGCGCGCGGGTAGGAAAGGATGGTCGCGTCATTGGAGATCGGCGATGCGGTGCCAATATCGGGTGCCGCGTGCACCGCCTCGCGCAGGCGCTCGATCCAGCCAGGTGCTGGAACCGTGTCGCTGTTCAGGAGCACGATGTCGCTCACTGGCGTCAGCGACCAGGCGGCGCGCAGGCCCGCATTGGCGGCGGCGCAGAAACCGAGATTATGACGAAGTCGTATCAGACTCGTGCCGGGTCGCGAGGCCCGTCCCGCGAGTGCCGCGACCAGCGCCACATCGGTGCTGGCATCATCGGCGATGACGAGCGACGAACCGCGTGGCAGCGTGGCATCGAGAGCGGCGAGGCAGGCGAGTGTCGCCTCGCGGTTGGCGGCATCGCCGCTGGCGTGCACCGGCAGCACCACCGCGACCGGGCGGCGGGGACGCGCGGGGGCGTGGGCCGGCAGGCCGGTTATGTCCGCGTGCACCCCAAGCGGCGGAACCGGGCGGTCGCGCCCGGCGACGGGATAGGCACGCGCCAGCGCCCGGCCATGCGCGTGTGCCGCGCGGTGTTCGGCGAAGGGATCGAGCGGGCTGCCAGCAAGCGCCCGCCCGTCGGCGGTGATGGTGACCGGCCCTGCCGCGTCACGCGGGCCAAGGGCGATACGAAAGCCGCGGGCCTGCACCAGCGGACGCGGCGTCTCCACGGTGCGGTCCCGGGCAACCACGCGCCGCCGCCCGGCGGCGCCGTCGAGGGTGAGCACGGGATCGCGGTCGGGATCCGCGGGATGCCAGGCCCAGCCGACCAGGGTGGTGGCCTCGGTCCGGACCGCGCCCTCGACGAGCCCGAGCACTGTCGGATCAAGGGGCGAGCCAAGGAGTTCACGCCCGGCCGAGACGAACGCGATTCCCCCCCGCGCGCGCCGGCGCCGTGCCGGGGCGGCGCCCGGCAACACGACGCCAACGGGTCCGCGCGGACCAAGCCCGCACCAGCCCGGCAGGCCCGCGGCACGCGCGATGGTCGCCGCGGCCTGGGGCACCGGCTCGGGCAGGCGAAAGCGCCGCAAGGCTGTTTCCAGCGCCGCCACCGCCCCCCCGACATCGCCGAGCGCCAGACGCATGGTTGCGAGCGACCACCACGCCTCGCGCAGGGGGATCTGGGCGGCAACGCTCTCGAGCAGTGTCACCGCCTCGCGCGGTGCGCGGTCGGCGACGCGCCGTTGCGCCAGCAACAGGGCCACCGCGGGATCGGCCGGGACGAGCCGGTGCGCGCGCTCCAGCCAGGCGCGGGCCCCCGCGGCGTCGCCTGCGACCTCGGCGTCGCGCGCGGCGGCGACCGCCTGCTCCGCCTCGCGCCGGCGCTGTTGCGAAGACGTACCCAAATCAGGCGGCGGTCGCGGACGGCGGGTCCGCCGGACCCAGCGCCGTGAGGTCGGCCTCCGCCTCGGCATGGCCTTGGGCCAGCGCCCGCTCCAGCCACAGCCGCGCTGCCGCCGGATCGCGCTCGCCGGCAAGGCCGCGGGCGAGGTAGCGGCCGAGCATCAGCTGCGCGAGCCCATGCCCGCGCTGTGCCGCCTCCTGGAACCAGTGCTGCGCCGCCGGCCGGTCCCATGGCACGTCGTGGCCGCCGCCAAGCATGGCCCCCATGGCGAACATCGCCTGGGTCACGCCGGCCTGCGCCGCCTTCTCGTAAAGCGCCAATGCCTGCGCGTGGTCGCGCGGCCCGCCAGTGCCGGCGACCAGCAGATCGGCCAGCACCATCTGCGCCTCGGTCATGCCGGCCGCCGCGGCGCGCGCGATCCAGGTGCGTGCCTCCACCGGGTCGGGTGGCACGCCGCGCCCCGCCAGCACCATCAGCCCGTAGCCGAGCTGCGCGTTGACGATGCCGTCCGCGGCGCGGCGCAGCCAGGCGACTGCGGCAACGTCGTCGCGCGCGGCACCGCTGCCGTCGGCTAGGCAGATGCCGAGATTGAAGGCCGCGAGCAGGTCGCCCTTCGCCGCCGCCTCGGCGAACCAGGCGTGGGAGACGGCGTGCGCCTCGGGCCCCACCTCGGGGTTGGTCATCAACCCCCTCAGCTGGGTCGCGGCCTGTGCATCGCCCGCTTGCGCGGCGATGCGAAACAGGCGCGCTGCCTCCTGCGGGTCGCGCGACGTGCCGGCGCCGACGAGATGCAGTTGGCCCAAGGCGCGCGCGGCGGCACCGTGGCCCAGATCCATGGCGCGGCGGTACCACATGGCCGCCTCGGTATGGTTGGGCGGCAGTTCGCCGCCGCGCGCATAGAGATCGCCGAGGAGGGCCGCGGCATCCGCGTCGCCGGCGAGCGCCGCGCGGCGCAGCAGGGATTCGCCCTCCACGGTGTCCTGCTCGACGCCGCTACCGGCCATCAGCATCCGCCCATAGCGTGCCTGGGCGGAGCGCAGGCCCCGCGCCGCGGCGGTCGCGAGATGGCGCGCGGCGGCCTTGGGATCGGCCGGCCCGCCCTGCCCGCGCTGCGCCATCTCGCTCAGCACCGCGCTCGCCAGCGCGACGCCGGCATCGGCGGCGCGGTTGAGCAAGGCAATGATCGCGGCGTAATCGGTCGCCGCCGCGACCCCTGGGTCGGCGTTGGCGCGGTTGAGCCGCATCATCGCGGCACCGAGGCAGCCCTGCGGCCACCCGGAGGCGGCGGAGGCCTCGTAGAGCGCGGTCGCGCGCGCCTCGTCGCGCCCCTCCTGCGGCCCGATGGTGAGGATGAAGCCAAGCGTGGCCTGCCCCTCCGGCGAGCCGGCTTCCGCGGCACGTTCGGCCCAGGCCCGCGCGCGCTGCCAGTCGGTACCACCCTGCAACGGCACCGCGGTGGCGAAGAGCAGGTCGCCCGCTTGCTTGTCCGGCGAGGCGATACCCTGGAGGTAGAGCGAGGCGAGCAGGTTCTGCGCCTCGACATTGCCCTGCCCGGCAGCGCGCTCGAGCCAGCGCAGCCCTTCGGGCAGGCTTTGCGGCACGCCTGCTCCCTCGAAATAGCTGCGCGCGACCTGCAACTCCGCTTCGGCGAGCCCGGCGGCGGCGGCGCGGGCCAGCAGCGGAAACGCCTGCCTCCGTTTTCCCGACGCGATCAGCGCACGGGCGCGCCTCAGCGCTGCTTCCGGTCCCAACACGGACTTGGGCAGCAGACGATCAAGCATCGGCGCCCCGCGTGCCCGCGACAGCGCCCGGCGTCACGGCTCTCGCATCCCGTTCGACACCGCCGGGATAACGCGCGCCAGCATGAATTCCAGCGCCGTACGCTTGCCGATCTTGATGTCGGCGGTGACCGGCATGCCGGGGGCGAGGTGGAAGCCCGCCGGCAGGTTGCGCATGTGCATCTGATCGATGGCGATGCGCACCCGGTAATAGACCTCGCCGAATTGCTGGGTGCTGTGCGGCCGCGTCGTCGTGGTGGCGAAGGCGTTCGGTGCATGGAAGCTGTCGGGCGAGATCACGCGCACCGTGCCGTAGGCGGTGCCGTAGGTATAGTACGGAAACGAATCGAACTTGATGCGTACCGGCTGGCCGACATGGACGAAGCCGGCATCCATGCCGGAGAGCACTGCCCTGATCTCGAGCTTGGCGTCGGCGGGGACCAGGGTGATGAACTGGTCGCCCGATTGCAGCACCGAGCCGACGCTGACCGGGGCGATGGAGAGCACCAGCGCGTTGCGGTCTGCGCGCAGTTGGACGAGCTGGCGGCGCAGCGTCGCCTTGGTGAGGTCCGCGCGCGCCAGCGCCAGCTTGCGGGTCTGGGTCTGCAGCTGCGAGGAGATATCCGCCTTGTATTGCTGGATGTAGGCGTCGCGCTCGGCGCGCAGGGCCGCCAGGTCGCGCATGGCCCCCGAGGCCTGCGCCTCGGAATCGGCGAGCGAGCGTTGCATCTCCACACGGGTGTCCTGGGCGGCAAGCGTGCTGAGCTGGCTGCCCACCTGCATCTTCTCCAGCTCCATGCGCTTCTTCTCGATGGCGCGTGCCACCGCGAGGCGCTCCGTGTAGGAACGGATGTCGGCGGCCGCCTGCGCCACCTTGGCCTTGGTGCTGTCGATGCGCTGGTTGTAGGTTTGCACCTTGAACGTGTACTCGGCGTGCCGCTGGGCGAAGATCTCGGCTTCCAGGTTGCTCGCCGGCGTGCCGTCCGAGAGGTAGGTCTTGCCCGCCGCCTCCGCCGTGAGGCGCGCCACCTCGGCGCCGAGGCTCGCGACCTGCTGCGCGAGGCTCGTCTGGTCCGCCTGCACGAAGGTGGGGTCGAGCTGGGCGAGGAGCTGGCCCTTCTTCACGAACTCGCCCTCGCGCACGCCGATCGAGCGGATGATCGAGGTCTGGAGCGGCTGCACGACGATGTTGTGCGCGCGGGGCACGATGCGCCCGTGCGTGGTTACCACGCGGTCGATCGGAACCGTGCCGGCGATCACCAGCATGATCACCATCACGAGGGCGAGCGACCAGACCGTGTAGCGGATGCCGACCCGGATCGGGCGGGCGATCAGCGAGACTGTCGGGCTCTCGAATTCGAGCAGCGCGCGGCTGGCGGGGTCGTTGGCGGTCGCGATCGCGGCCAGCGCGCGCGACGTGGATTGCGGCAGCGGCGTCGCCTCGGACATCGCCTAGCCCTCGTTACGCGCGACGATCGCCGCCGGTTGCGGGCCGCGGCCCTGGTCCATCATGTGCCGGTTCTGCTGCAGCCAGAGCTGGCGGTAGACCGGGCAGCGCTCGACCAGCACGCTGTGCGGGGCGATATCCATGACCTTGCCCTGGTCGAGCACCAGGATCTGGTCGCATTCGACCAGCGAGGAGAGCCGGTGCGAGACGATGATCATCGTCCGCCCATGGGCGATGCGGCGGATATTGGCGTTGACCAGCGCCTCGCTCTCGGGGTCGAGCGCGCTGGTCGCCTCGTCGAGGATGAGGATGCGCGGATCGTGGATCAGCGCGCGGGCGATGGCGAGGCGCTGGCGCTGGCCGCCCGAGAGGTTGGGCGAGCCTTCCTCGATCCAGGTCTCGTAGCCGAGCGGCATGCGCTCGATGAACTCCTCGGCACCCGCGAGGCGGGCGGCGCGGATGGCGTCGTTGAGCGTGAGGCCGGGGCGGCCGGCGATGATGTTCTCGCGGATGGTGCCCCGGAACAGGAAATTCTCCTGCAGCACGACGCCGAAGCTGCGCCGCAGATAGGCGAGGTTGATCTCACGCAGGTCGGTGCCGTCGAGCTTGATCTGCCCCTCGTACTCGCGGTTGATCCCCTGCAGCAGGCGCGTGATCGTGGATTTGCCGGAGCCCGAGCGCCCGACCAGGCCCAGCGTGGTGCCGGCCGGGATCTCGAACGAGACCTCCTCCAGCGCCTTGGTGCGCGAGCCCGGGTAGGCGAAGTCGACGTCCTGGAAACGCACCGCGCCCTCGAGGCGCGGGCGCACGCCGGCGCCGGGGTTCACCGTCTCCGGCCGGTTGTTCAGCACCTGCGCGACGATGCCCACCGCGGCGCGTGCGTACTCGTATTCCTCGGTGAGCCGCGCGAGGCCGACCAGCGGCGCGGCGACGCGGCCGGACAGCATCATGAAGGCGACCAGCGAACCCAGCGTCGCGGCGTTGCCGTGCAGCGCGAAATAGGCGCCGACGAGCAGCACGCCGCGGTTCATGAAGTTGTCGAACGGCGTCACCAGCGTCGCCGGCACGTTGCTCGCCCGACCCAGCTCCTGCTGCCACAGGGAGGCCTTCGCCAGACGCTGGTCCCACAACTCGCGCTGCTGCGGCTCGAGCGCCAGCGATTTCACCGTGCGGATGCCGGCGACGCTCTCCACCATCACGTTGCTCTTCTCGACCTCCGCCTTCATCCATTCGCCGAAGGTCCGCCGGACCCGCGGCAGGCAGGCGACGATGATGAGGGCGATCATCACCCCAGCCGCGATGGTGAGCCAGGTGAGCGGCGCGTTGAGCCAGAACAGGAACGGGATCAGGACGGCGAGCGTCACCAGGTCGAGAATGGTGGCGAGCATCTTGCCGGTGAGGAATTCGCGGATCTTGGCAAACTGGCCGAGCTTGTAGAGGATCGCGCCGGTCTGGTTCTTCTCGAAGTAGTCGATCGAGAGGCCGAGCAGGCGGCGGAAGATGTGCAGGCCGATGCGCGCGTCCATCCGGGTGGCGACCACCAGGATCAGCTCCCGCCGCGCGAAGCCCAGATACGTCTCGTAGATCGCCGCCACGATGAGGATCAGGGTGAGCATCAGCAGCGTCGAGCTGGACTGGTAGGTGACGACCTTGTCCACCACCACCATCACCAGGAGCGGCGGCAGGATCGCCAGCACCGACAGCACGACCGAGCCGATGCAAATGTCGCGCAGCGTCTTTTTCTCGCGCCAGACGATGCGCGCCACCCAGGCCAGGGTGAAGGGCGCGTTGTCCTCATTCGCCCCGCGCTCCGGCCGCAGCAGGATGACCTCACCCTTCCACAACTGGGCGAGGCGCAGCTCGTCCACCGGCACGCCGCCGTCGTCGAAGGCGGAGGCCGGGTTCTTCAGCCAGACGATGTTGCGCGGGGCATCGGCGCGGACCATCAGCGCCGCCGAACCGTCCTCGAGCAGCAGCACGATGGGCCCCGAGGTCTGGCTGGCGACCAGGTGCTTCCAGGAGAACCGGGCCGCGCGCGCCCACAGTCCGGAGCTGCGCACCCAGTCCACCAGCAACGCCGGCGCCACGGTGCCGCCCGAAGGCAGACGCAGGTCGTCGCGGTCGAGGTCCACGCCGTGCCAGCGCGCCGCCTCGATCAGCGCCAGCAGCCGCACCTCCAGCTTCTCCCGCGGATCCGGGGAGGCTTCGCTCTGGCCGGCCACAGGCGGTATTGAATCCAAGAGCTTGATCCTCGGAACGTGAGACACCGTCGCGGAAACCGGGCGCGCCGGCCACTTGCTGTTTTTATAGCACGGTTCATGGCCGGAACACGAAGAACTTGCGGCCCAAGCCCGGCGCGGACCCGGCCGCGCGCGATCACATCCGCGTGATCGGCCGCCCTTGGCGCTCGTTTGTTGCCCCGACGTTCCCCCGATACATCCTCGCGACCTTGCTCGCCCGTCATCTTGTCCGCCGGCGATCTTGACGGAATCCCTTGCCCCGCGAAGCTTCGCGCGAGGTGGCTCGGACCGCGTCGGGCCGGGACCGTGGCGGCGGGAGCAGGTGATGTTCAGGGACGATGACCGTGCGCGTGAGGAACCGGGGGCGGATACCGGCGCCTTCGTCCCCGGCCCGCGCGCCGCGATGGCCCCCACGGATAGCGGCTCGCTCGATGGATTATCTTTTGCAATCAAAGATCTGTTCGATGTTGCTGGATTTGTCACCAGCTACGGCCACCCGGAATGGGCGCGCACCCATCCACCCGCGGAAGCCACCGCCCCGGTGGTCGCGGACCTTCTCGCGGCCGGGGCCCGGCTGGTGGGCAAGACCAAGACGGTGGAATTCGCCTTCGGCCTGACCGGCGAGAATCTCTGGCACGGCACGCCGCGCAACCCGGCCGCGCCGTTGCGCTTTCCGGGGGGATCGAGCAGCGGCTCGGCCGCCGCGGTCGCCGCCGGGGAGGTGGATTTCGCGCTCGGCTCCGACACCGGCGGCTCGGTGCGCATTCCGGCAAGCTATTGCGGCCTCTACGGCATCCGCCCGACCCATGGCGCGGTTTCGCTGGCCGGCGCGCGCGGGCTCGCGCCGAGCCTCGATACGTGCGGTTGGTTCACGCGTTCCGCCGACCTGCTGGAGCTGGTGGGCGAGGCGCTGCTGCCGCAGCCCGGCGGTGCTCTTTCCGGGCCGTTCCTGCGCGTCGAGGAAGCGTGGGTGAACGCCGACCCCGCCGTCGCCTCCGCTCTCTCGCCGGCGGCGGCGGCGCTGCGGCCGGTTTCGGTCTCGCTGGTGCCGGAGGGGCTGTCGGCGCTGTACGGGCATTTCCGTGCCGTACAGGCCGCGGAGGTGTGGGCGACGCTGGGCGACTGGGTGGTCTCGATCAACCCGCGCTTCGGACCTGGCGTGGGCGAGCGGATCGAGACGGCGCGCACCATGAGCCCGGCGCTGGCCGCGGCCGGGCGCGCCTTCCGGCGCCGCTTCGTCGCCCGCCTGGCGCCGCTGCTTGGCGGGGGCGCCGTGCTGGTCGTCCCCACCGCGCCAAGCCCCGCGCCGCTGCTGACCGTGAGTGCCGCGCACGAGCAGGCGGTGCGCGAGGCAACGCTCGGGGTCACGGCGATCGCCAGCTTCGCCGGGCTGCCGGAGGTGACCATCCCCGTCAGCACCGTGGACGGCGCGCCGGTCGGGCTTTCGCTGGTCGCCGCGGCCGGGCGCGACGCGGCGCTGCTGGCGCTCGCCAACGAGGTCGCGGGCGTGCTTGGCTTGCCGGCATGAAGGACCCCTATGAGACACTTGGGGTCGCGCGCACCGCGACCGAGGAGGAGATCGGCGCCGCCTTCAAGAAACTCGCGCGGCGCTACCATCCCGACCTGCACCCGGGCGACAAGGAGGCGGAGGCCAGGTTCAAGGAGGTTTCCGCCGCCGCCGACCTGCTGCGCGACAAGGAAAAACGCCGGCGCTTCGACGCCGGTGAGATCGACGCGGCAGGCGCCGAACGACCGCAGCATTTCTACCGCGAGACCGCGGACGGGCCGCACGCGACGCAGGACGGGTTCGCCAGCAACGAGGAACTCGCGGAGTTTCTTGCCCGCGCCTTCGGTGGCGGCCGTGGCGACGGCCGTGCCGGCGGCTTTGGCGGCGGCGAGTTCCGGGCGCGGGGACAGGACGTGACCTACGAGCTGCGCCTGCCGTTTCTCGATGCCGCGCGCGGGGGCGTGCGCACGCTCAACCTGCCCGAGGGCAAGACGCTGCAGGTGACCATCCCCGCGGGATCGGCGGACGGGCAGATGCTGCGCCTGCGCGGCCAGGGCATGGCAGGCTATGGCGGTGGGCCGGCGGGCGACGCCTATGTCGAGTTGCACGTCGAGCCTCACGCGTTTTTCAGACGCAAAGACAACGACATACACGTCGAAGTTCCGGTGACGCTGAAGGAGGCGGCGCTGGGTGCGCGAATCGAGGTGCCGACCATCGACGGGCCGGTGTCGGTGACGGTGCCGAAGGGCTCGAACGCCGGCACCACGCTGCGGCTTCGCGAGCGCGGCGCGCTGGACCGCAAGAGCGGGCAACGCGGGCACCAGTTCGTAACGCTGCGGATCGTGCTGCCGAAGGGCGGGGACAAGGCGCTCGCCGCGTTCCTGGAAACCTGGCAGCCGGAAAAACCGGAGAACCCGCGCGAGGAGATGCTGCGATGACCGGCGGCACCGGGAAGGCGGGCATCGAGGACCTGCTCGCCAGCACCGCGCCGTTGCGGCGCGAGGACCTCATCGCCTGGATCGAGGAGGAACTGGTGGTGCCGGAGGGCCCGGCGGAGACGCCGAGCTTCTCCGAGGAAGCGCGCGTGCGGGTGCGGCTGCTGTGCACGCTGCGCTACGATCTCGACATCGATGCCGAGGCGCTGCCGGTGGTGGTGTCGCTGCTCGACCAGTTGCACGATGTGCAGCGCCGGCTGCGGGCGCTCGCCGGCGCCGTGGCAGCGCAGGATCAGGCGGTGCGGGAGGCGATCATCGCGGTGCTGCGCGGGCCGGCCAGCGCCGGCTGAGCGCTGGCGCGCGCGAACTCTGGATGCAGTTGCGTGGGGCCGTCGGCGCTCTCGAGGGCGGCGCGGTTGCGGGTGTCGAGGTAGGATTCGCTGGGAAGATCCTCGGCCAGGATGACGTCGTGCCGGTCGAGTTCCAGGTGCCAGCAGGTGATGTGTTCGCGCGTCTCCTGCGCAATTGAGATGCCGTCGATGAGATGGCGGATCGGGACGAGGTGGCCATCCAGGAACACCGCGTGATCCGGCGACAACAGCAGGGCGCGGACCAGCAGCGTGGAGGCAAAAGCGCCCGCACGGACGCGAACGGGCATCGCATCGTGCGGGCTCGGGTGTTTGGCGAGGCTGGTGCGGCGAAAACCCAGCCGGCGGACCGGCACCTTTCCGAACTCACCTTCGGTGCGAGTGCCGGCCGCGAAACACGCGGTGATCAACGTGTTTCTGCCACTGTTGGTTACGGTGAAGCTTCCCGGCGTATCCACCACCGTAGAGGTTGAAGGCCGTGCCGCCCGACGGGTGAGGCGATCGCCACCATCGCTCGACAGGGTCTCGAAATCGGCGAGCAGTTCGATCGTTGCCTGCTTCAGGCCTCTGGTCACGGGTGACACCGGGCTGCGCGGCTCGATCGCTAGCGTCACGCCCGAGCGAGCGAGATCGTTCCCGTTCCGGCGATGGAGCTGGTGATGGTCAGTGTGCGGCCATCGGTGATGGTGTAGCCTGCAGCCAGCGTATTGCTGCCGGAAAGCGTCCGGTACGCGGCGGCATCGATCGTAATCGCAGGAAAACCAACATTTTAGCTGCCGCGCCCGCCAAACGTGCCAGCGCCGGTTCCTGCTGCCAGTTCCAAGACGCTGTGCCCCGGGTGGCGACGGTTGGGTCGCCGCCGCCGACGATCCCCGAGAGCACGCCACCAGGCGCCTGAGTCACGTAGACATAGTCGGTAGGGCCTGTGGAGATGGCATCGACCCGTCCCTTGACCGGGCCGCTCTTGACGATGCGCATACCCTTGCCAGGTTCCACGCCAAAGGCCTGACCGAGACCGTTGCCACCCAAGATCAGGCCCGCGTTGAGCAGACTGCCGCCACCGCTGTGATCGGCAATGCCGCCGTAAATATATTCTGCTGCGGCATTGGCGATCGTGTTGTTACCCTGCGAGTTGAGGCATCGACAAAGCCGACGATACGGCTGGGATTGTAAAGATTGAGCGAGATGCCCGCTTGCACCGCCGCACCATTTGAACTGATCTGGTTCGTGTTATTCACGGTGCCGGGCTGATCAACCTCAAGACCGGTGCGGCCGCCGAAGGTGGCGCCCTCATTGGTGACGAGGCCACCACCAATAAACAGTCCATAAGTATTTACAGTTGCGATTTGCCAAGCATTATATATAATTCCGATATGAGTAAGTTTCAATTACGATTTAACGACAAATACTGGACGATATCGCCAGAGCTGACGAAAACACCCACGTCGGGCAGGATGGTTCTTTTGTTGACCACGATCCGGAACCCCGGCGGGAAGCTGTAAGCCGGCGCGTAGGGGGGGCATCAGCGAGGAGATCGTCAGCGCCATCGCGACCGTTCCCTTGTGGCTCGTTCCACATCCGGATCGGTGAGATACACGGACCTCCGCCTGTCCAGCGCCGCGCGCCAAAGCCTCAGCCCGAGGCGAGCAGAAAACGGGCCTGGGCAAGGCTGTCGGCGGCATAGGCGCGGGCAAGGTCGGCGGGATCCATCGCCACAACGGCGCCGGTGACCTGCTTGCCCATAGCGTGGTCGCGCCAGACGCGGCCGAGCGCGGCGAGTGGCGAGCGGACGCCACAGCAGGCGCACCCGACGGGGTGGGGAGGCGCTGCGATGAGGGCCTCGCCGGGCCCGGCCATCGTGCCGGCACGCAACGGGAGGCGTTCGGGACACATAAACACATATAGACATGTTTATATGTGCATGTCTATAAAGATCCATGGATCAGATGCTGACCCAACTCCGCGCCGCCGCGGACCCCACGCGCCTGCGCATCCTGGCGCTCGCCGCAGCCTGCGACCTGTGCGTCGCCGATTTCGCCGAAGTGCTGAGGCAGTCGCAGCCGCGTGTCTCCCGCCATCTCGGCGTCATGGTGGAGGCCGGGCTGCTGGAGCGGCGGCGCGAGAGCAAGAACGTGTTCTTCCGCCTCGCCCCCACCGGGCTCGCGCAGGAACTCGCGACGCGCGCCGCAACGTCCGACGAGGCGCTCGCGGCCGACCGGCGGGCAGCGCAGCGGGTGATGGCGGAGCGCGCACGGCAGGCGACGGAACTTTTCCGCATGCAGGGGGCCAACTGGGACGAGATGGGTGCCCTTGGCCTGCCGCACGATGAGATCGAGCGCGCGGTGCTCGAGCGCCTGCCCGAGCGCGTGCAGCGGCTGCTCGATATCGGCACCGGCACCGGGCGCATGCTGCAGGTGATCGCGCCGCGCGCCGGCTCGATGCTGGGGATCGACGCCTCGCGCGCGATGCTGGCGCTGGCGCGCACGCGGCTCGCCGAGCAGCCGGGGCTGCGCCACGCCGCGGTACGGCAGGGCGACATGTACCGGCTGGAACTGCCGGACGGACATTTCGATACCGTGCTGATGCAGATGGTGCTGCACTACGCGACGGAACCGGCGCAGGCGCTGGCCGAGGCGATGCGAGTGCTTAGCCCTGGCGGCAGGCTGATCGTCGTCGATCTCGCACGGCATGAGGACAAGACGCTGGCCGCGGAGGGCCATCACTGGCTCGGCTTCGACGACGCCGGGCTCGAGCGAATGCTGCCGGCGGGCGAGATGGAGCTGGAGAAGCCGAGCGTGGTGCGCGGGAAGCTGGAGACGCGCATCTGGGTGGCGCGGCGCAAGCCGGTGGCGGCAGGCTCCGAGGCCGCGCGGACCGTCGACGCGTAGCAAGCGAGGTTCACGATGACACCGATCCTTGAAGCGCTGCGCGCGCGCGTGTTGCTGGCCGATGGCGGCATGGGAGCGCGGCTGCAGCAGATGCCGCTCGACCTGGCGCGCGACTGGTGGGGGCACGAGAACTGCTCCGACGTCCTGGTTCTCTCGCGGCCGGACCTCGTGCGCGACATTCATCGCGGTTATTTCGCCGCCGGCGCGGACATGGTGGAGACCAACAGTTTCGGTGCCTCACCGGTCACGCTCGGTGAGTTCGGGCTGGCGGAGCACACGCACGAGATCAACAAGCGCGCGGCGGAACTGGCACGCGAGGCGGCCTGCATGTTTTCCGACGGGCGGGACCGTTTCGTTCTCGGCTCGATCGGGCCGGGCACCAAGCTGCCGAGCCTCGGGCATATCGGCTACGACGCGCTGGAGGCGGCGCTGGCGCAGCAGGCGCGCGGGCTCATCGAGGGCGGCGTGGATGCGTTCCTGATCGAGACGTGCCAGGACACGCTGCAGATCAAGGCGGCTGTGAATGGCGCGAAGGCCGCGTGCGCCGTGGCTGGCCGCGCGGTGCCGATCTTCGTGCAGGTGACGGTGGAGACCACGGGCACGCTGCTGGTGGGGCCGGATATCGCCGCCGCCGCGACGGTGGTCCACGCGCTCGATGTGCCGCTCCTTGGGCTCAACTGCGCCACCGGGCCGCAGGAGATGGCCGAGCATCTGCGCTGGATTTCCGGCAACTGGCCGGGCCTGATCTCGGTGATGCCGAATGCCGGGCTGCCGGAGCTGGTGGACGGCAAGACACATTATCCGCTGGGGCCGGCCGAGCTCGCGACCTGGCTCAAACGCTTCGTCGTCGAAGACGGCGTGAACCTGATCGGTGGCTGCTGCGGGACGGATGTGCGGCACATCGCGGCGCTGGACGCGATGCTGCGGGAACTGGGCGGGCGCAGGCCGGTGCCGGTGGAGCGCACGACGGTGTGGGTGCCCTCCGTCGCCAGCCTCTACGGCGCGGTGGCGCTGCGCCAGGAGAACGCGGTCTTTTCGATTGGGGAACGGTGCAACGCCAACGGCTCCAAGAAATGGCGGGACTTGCAGGCTGCCGGCGATTGGGACGGGTGCGTGGCAATGGGCCGCGCGCAGCTGGGCGAAGGCTCCAACGCGCTCGATGTCTGCACCGCCTTTGTCGGCCGTGACGAGAAGGCCGAGATGGACGAGGTGGTGCGCCGCTTCACCACCTCGGTCGCGGCGCCCCTGGTGATCGACAGCACCGAGACCGCGGTGATCGAGAGCGCGTTGAAGCTGCATGGCGGCAAGGCGATCATCAACTCCATCAACTTCGAGGACGGGGAGGCAGCCGCGCATCAGCGGCTGTTGCTGGCAAAGAAGTTCGGCGCCGCAGTGATCGCGCTGACGATCGACGAGACGGGGATGGCGAAGACGGCCGAGGCAAAGCTCGCGGTGGCCAGGCGGCTGGTGGAGTTCGCGCGCATGCATGGGCTGGGCGACAGCGACCTTCTGATCGACCCGCTCACCTTCACCATCGCGACCGGCAACGAGGACGACCGCAAGCTGGGCGAGGCGACGCTGGAGGGCATTCGCCTGATCCGCGAGGCGTTTCCCGAGGTGCAGATCGTCCTCGGCCTTTCCAACATCTCCTTCGGGCTCAACCCGGCGGCGCGGGCGGCGCTGAACTCCGTCTTCCTCGAGCACGCGGTGCGGGCGGGGATGACCGGGGCGATCCTGCACGTCTCCAAGATCCGGCCGCTGCACCAGATTCCGGCGGAGGAGGTGCGGGTCTGCGAGGACCTGATCTTCGACCGCAGGCGTGAGGGCTACGATCCGCTGGCGACGCTGCTGGAGTTCTTCGCCGAGCGCAAATCCGCCGACGCGGCGGGGAGGAAGCGCGCGGAGACGGTGGAGGGCCGGCTGCGCGAGCGCATCGTCGATGGCGACCGCAAGGGGCTCGCCGAGGATCTCGACGCCGCGCTGAAGGCGCACGCGCCGCTGGCCATCATCAACGAGATCCTGCTCGATGGGATGAAGACGGTGGGCGAGCTCTTCGGCGCGGGCAAGATGCAGCTGCCGTTCGTGCTGCAATCCGCGGAGACGATGAAGGCGGCCGTTGCGTACCTGGAACCGTTCATGGAGCGCGTGGAGGGGCAGGAGCGCGGCACCATCGTCCTCGCGACCGTGAAGGGGGACGTGCACGATATCGGCAAGAACCTGGTCGACATCATCCTCACCAACAACGGCTACCGGGTGGTCAACCTCGGCATCAAGGTGCCGCTCGCGGATATGCTGGCGGCGGTGACGGAGCACCGCGCGCACGCGATCGGGATGAGCGGGCTGCTGGTGAAATCCACCGTCGTGATGCGCGAGAACCTCGAGGAAATGTCGCGGCAGGGGCTGGAGATTCCGGTGATCCTCGGTGGCGCGGCGCTGACGCGCAACTATGTCGAGGATGCGTGCGTGCAGTCCTATGCCTGCGGGCGCGTGGCCTATGCGCGCGATGCGTTCGACGGGCTCGCGCTGATGGACAAGGTGACGGGCAACGGGTTCGACGACTATCTCGCGGCGGTGCAGGCGCGGCGCAGCGGCAAAGCGCGCAATACGCAGCGCACGCTGGGCGAGGCGCACGCGGCGGCATTCCGGCCGGTGGACGTGTCGGTGGTGCGTGAGCGGCGGCGGCGGATGACGCGTGACGTCGCGCCAATCGAACCACCGTTCTGGGGTGCGAGGGTGCTGGAGGCGGCGCCGAAGGCGATCGTGCCGTTCGTGAATGAGCGTTCGCTCTATCAGTTCCAGTGGGGGTTCCGCAAAGCCGGGCGCTCGCTCGACGATTTCCTCGGCTGGGCGCGGCAGGAACTGCGGCCGGTGATGCGGCGTATGCTCGCGCTGTGCGAGAAGGAGAACATCCTCAAGCCGCGGGCGAGCTATGGCTACTGGAAGGCCGCGGGGCAGGGCAACGATTTGATCCTGTTCGACGCCGACGGCGAAACGGAACTGGCGCGCTTCAACCTGCCGCGACAGCCGCGCGAGGACGGGGAGTGCATCGCCGATTTCGTGCGCGACGTGGATGACGGCGTGCGCGACGTGGTGGGCTTGCAGGTGGTGACGGTGGGGCAGAAGGCGAGCGACACCGCGCGCGCCTGGTTCGAGGAAAACCGTTACCAGGACTATCTCTATCTGCATGGGCTGTCGGTCGAGATGGCGGAGGCGATGGCCGAGTACGTGCACAAGCGCATCCGCGCCGAATGCGGGTTCGCCGCCGAGGATGACCGCGACATCGAGAAGATGCTGGCGCAGGGGTATCGCGGCTCGCGCTATTCGTTCGGCTATCCGGC
>DAHUXX010000121.1 GCA_027306955.1 Acetobacteraceae bacterium
CGAAGAAGACAGGTGACTTGGGGAGTACGGTCATGGCAACCACGACATCGTTCGCAGGCGCTGGAACTGACACGATCGAGGCGGCTCAGCGTGGATTCGCCGCCCTTGGCGCAGCGCAAGAGATGACGTTGAAGGCTTGGATGCGCGCCGCGACACGCCAGGCGGAGCTCACCCGCGAGACCCTGGCGGACTGCGCGGCAGCGGCAGCTGGTATGCACCTGCCGACGGGCGCGGAGGACGGGCAGGAGCAGGTCCGGCGCGCCAGCCTGGCGACGGAGACCTGGTTTCGCACCTGGCGTTCCATCGCCGAGGATCTGCGCCACGACCTGTTCGAGGCGGCGGACACGATGATGGCGGGCGTCGCGCTGCCACCACTGGCCCCGCTGGCTCCGCGCGCCGCGCAGAAGCCGAAATCCAGCCATTGAGCGTGCCGCGGTCAGGCCGGCGCCACGGGAGAGAAGAGAGATTCCGATGACCGGCCGCCGCGACGCCACCCCCCGCCTCGCCATCGCCGCGAAACCGGTCCTGGCGCACCCCGGGCATGACGGCGCGAGCCGGGATCTGCTCACCACGGCGGAACGCCAGCGCCTGGCGCCCATCGCCTCGCTGGTGCGCGTCGAGCGCGGCGCCACCCTGTTCCGCCAGGGCGCGGAGGCTGCCGCGATCTACGACATCGCGGACGGCGTGCTGAAAAGCACTGTGCTGCGTCCGGACGGCACGCGCGCCATCCTCGGCTTCTTCTTCCCGCAGGACATCGTGGGTCTGGCCGAGAACGGCCTCTACGTCACCACCGTGCAGGCGGTGACCGCCGGCGTGCTCTACCGCATGCCGCTTCCCGCGCTGGAGCGGCTGCTCAAGCGCGACAGCGAGCTCGACCACCAGTTCCTCATCAAGGCCTGCCACGAGCTGCGCCGCGCCCAGCTCCACGAGCTCACGCTCGGCATCGCGCACGCCGATATCCGCGTCGCACGCTTCCTCGACCTGATGCGCCAGATGCAGCCGAACCCCGCGGCCTCCTCGCTCATCGACCTCCCGATGTCGCGCGCCGACATCGCCGAATATCTCGGCCTCACGCCGGAGACCGTGAGCCGCGCCTTCGCGCGCCTGCGCCGGACGCTGGCGATCGCCTGCCCCAACCCGCATCTGGTGCGAGTGCTCGACGAGGAGCGGTTCCGCGCCATGGCCGAGGCCGGCACCATTCCGCCACCGGCGCGCCAGGCCGGCACCGCGGACCGGCCGCCGCGCTCGCCACGTCCCGCCGCCCGCCTACCCGTCGCGCCGCACGGCGCTGTCGTGCCGGCGATGCAGCACCAGCCAGGAGAACAGGCTGAGCACCGCGAAGATCGCCGCGCCGGCGACGGAGAGTAGGAACAGCGCCGCGTACATGCGCGGAATGTCGAGCCGGTGGCTGCTCTCCAGGATGCGATGGGCGAGCCCGGACCCACCCGCCGCGGTGCCGGCTGCGAACTCCGCCACCAGCGCCTCCAGCGCCATGCCGAGCGTCACCATCAGCGAGGCGAACAGCACCCCGCGTCGCGAAAGAGCGGCGCCGCGATCACGATCGGCCCCGGCAGGATAGAGGCCGGCACATGGAACAGCCCGACCAGCGCCTGCCACAGCACCAGCCCCGCAAGGCCGAGGATCGCGGGCGGGCCCGCCTCGCGCAGCGCCGCCCTCATCGCTCCTCTGCCATGGCGCGGCACAGCGCCGCGGAGACCCGCCGCCACGCCTCGGCATAAACGCTGCCTGTACGGAACGATTCGTCGCGCGGATACGGTGCCTCGATCGCCACGTCCTCGATGATCCGCCCGTGCCTCCCGCCTCGCCCGCTCACGCGACGCACCCCTCGTTCGGCTCCGCCAGTCCCGCGATCAGCCGCGGCGCCGTCGTCTTGCCGCAGCCGGAAGGGCCGGGGATGGACCGGAAATCGCCCCGTCGCAGCGTCAGCTCGAGCCCGGCGAGCGCCACCGTTCTGTTCTTGAAACGTTTTCCGATACCATCGAGCCGCACCAGCTTCGGGCTCGCCGCCGCACTCATCCGGGCCGCATCGCAAGCCGATAGCCGCGGTCGACGAACGCGAGCGTATAGGCGCGCCTGTCGTCGAGCGTCTTCGCATGGACCCGTGCCTCGACATTGACGCGGAAGAAATCCCGCCAGCGCGCCTCGGTCATTGCCCCGATCCCGAGCTTGAGGCTGTCGGCGGAATCCACCAGCCCGTATTGCTTCATCAGCCGGATCGCCGCCGCCATCGCGTCGGGTGCGTGATGCGCTCGACCTCCCAGGCCTCGGAGGTGACGAACCCCTGGACCACCGCCTTGGGGTCGGCGAGGAACGGCGCCAACGAGACGTTATACGGCCGGATCTGCTCCTCGCCGAACCCGTGCTTCGCCTTGAGGTACGGGCAGAACCCGGCGCGTCCGGCGAGCGAGATCATGATCGGCTTGCCCTTCATCTCGGCGATCGTGTCCCGCCCCCGCCGGGATGCGCGATCAGGCATTCCGGATCCTTCTGGAAACAGGCGGCAACGGTTGCGACGGGGATGGCGAGCATCGCGAGGCCCGATCCGGCCAGCTGCAAGGCGTCGCGGCGGCGCATCCTTCTCTCCAGTGGCCGGGGGGGCGTGGACGAACGCGCGCAACCCATCGCGCCGTGTGGGGGAGGCACCCGGCTCATGCATCCGGGTCCGGCCACCGCCTTGCAGCCGTCGATGGTAACGCTACACTTGGCGGCAGCGGCGAACCTGCGTTAGGAATTCGCCCAACAGGGAGGAACCAGGACATGACGGAATCCGACTCCAAGGGTGCGGACGCTCGGACCATCGAGGCGGTCGCCGCGCGCCTGCCGCGCCGGGCCATGATGCACGGCATCTCGGTTGCCGGCGCCGCGGGCCTGCTCGCGAGCATGGCCGGGACGGCCAGGGCCGCCGGCGCCGAACCCTTCCCGGCCCATCCCAAGTGGCGCTTCGTGTTCGTCAACCACGTGACCACCAACCCGTTCTTCGTGCCCTGCCAGTACGGCATCCATGATGCCTGCGCGCTCCTCGGCTGCGACTACCAGTGGACGGGCTCCGAGACCTCCGATGTCGGCCAAATGGTCAACTCCATGAACGCCGCCATCGCCGCCAAGGCGGATGCAATCGCGGTCGCCATCGTCGACCCCAAGGGCTTCGACAAGCCCACCGCCCGCGCTCTCGAGGCCGGCATCCCGGTGTGGAGCTACAACGCCGACGCCCCTCCCGGCAGCCCGAACAAGCGCCTCGCCTATGTCGGCCAGGACCTGTTCCTCTCCGGCGAGATGATGGGCCAGAAGATCGTGGAACTGGTGGGCGAGGGCAAGGTCGCGCTGTTCATCGCCACGCCCGGCCAGCTCAACCTTCAGCCGCGCGTCGACGGCGCCATGGCCGCGATCAAGAAGTCCGGCGCGAAGATCGAGGCCAGGATGATCGCGACCGACCCAACGGTGAACGTCGCGCTGTCCAAGATCCGCGCCTACTACCTGGGCAACGAGGACGTGAAGGGCATGTTCGGCACCGGCGGCGGCGACACGATGAACGTGGGCCTCATCATGCGCCAGTACGATCTGCCGAAGAAGGGCATCCATGGCGGCGGCTTCGACCTGCAGCCGCGCACGCTGCAGGCGATTCACGACGGGTTCCTCGACTTCGCCATCGACCAGCAGCCCTACCTGCAGGGCTTCTACACGGTGATGGAGATGTTCGCCTACAAGGTCTCGGGCGGCCTCGTTGGCGCGGCCGACATCAACACCGGCCTCAAATTCGTCACCAAGGGGACGGTGGATCCGTATCTCAGCGTCAAGACCCGCTACGAGGGCAGCTCCGCCACCCCGATGATCGTGCCGCGCAGCGGCCCGATCAGCGGCTGACCCCGATCGGCGGCCGACACCGGTGCAGCAACGCAACGATCCGGCGCGGGCGGGAAACCTCCCCCCGCGCCGGAGCCTGTCCTCGCGCCTCATGGACCTCGCGCTGAGGCCGGAGGCGAGCGTCGTCCTCGTCGCCCTCGTGCTCGTCGTCTATTTCGAGATGACGGCCAACAACTTCCTCACCGACGCCAACCTCCAGACGCTGTCGCAGTTCGTCGCCGCCCCGGTAATCCTGGCCTGCGGCGAGATCATGCTGCTGATCTGCCGCGAGATCGACCTTTCGGTGGGGCAGGTCTTCGCGCTCGCCCCGTTCGTCATGGAGAAGGCATACAACGCCGGCCTCCCCGTCGTCGGCGCGATCGTCGCGGCGCTCATCGTATGCGCCCTCGTGGGCCTGGTGATCGGCCTCATCACCGTGCACCTCAACGTGCCGAGCTTCATCACCACGCTCGGCATGTTCTTCCTCATCACCGGCATCACGCTCACCATCTCGCGCGGCTTCCCCGCCGACACACCGAACGCCGGCGTGCTCAACAACATCCTCGGCGGCTGGGGCTATGCGGAGTTTCTCTGGGCGCTGGGCCTCGTCGCGGTGATGCACACGGTGCTCCGGCACACGCGCTGGGGCCTGCACACCATCGCGACCGGCGGCAACGCCATCGCCGCGGCGGAAGCCGGCATCAACATCGACCGCATCAAGATCGGCAACTTCATCATCACCAGCACGCTCGGCGGCTTCTGTGGCATCCTGGAAGCGTTCCGCATCGGCTCGACCGACCCGCTCGCCGGCGGCAGCAACATCATGTTCCTGGGCGTTGCCTCCGGCGTCATCGGTGGCACGGCCATCGCGGGCGGCACGGGCACCATCATCGGCGGCCTGGTCGGCGGCATCGTGCTCGGCATCCTGCAGGACGGGTTCACGCTGCAGGGCATCAATGCGTTCATGTTCGACACCATCATCGGCGGCGCGATCCTGCTGGCGATGATCGCCAACATCCAGATGGCGCGCTGGCGTGGGATGCGCCCGCAATGACCTCCCCCAAACCTCACACGCACCACACGCACGGTTCGGAGGCGCTGCGCGCCGATGGCATCGTCAAGCGCTTCGGCTCGGTCGAGGCGCTGTCCGGGGTCGGGATGCACGTGAGCTTCGGCGAGATGCTCGGGATCCTGGGAGACAACGGCGCCGGCAAGTCGACGCTGCTCAAGATCCTCACCGGCTTCCACCAGCCCGATGCCGGAACGATTCACGTGAATGGCCAGCAGCAGACGCTGAACTCGGTCGACCGCGCCCGCTCGCTGGGCATCGAGTGCGTCTACCAGGATCTCGCGCTCGTCAACGGTCTGTCCATCTACCACAACATGTTCCTCAACCGGGAACTGGTGCGGTCGGGACCGTTCCGCCTGCTCAACCACAGGGCGATGCGCCAGCGGGCGATGGACGCGCTCGCCGATATCGGCGTCAACATCCCGAACGTGGACCAGGAAGTCGGCCGCCTCTCCGGCGGCCAGCGCCAGGCAATCGCGGTCGCCCGCGCGGTGCATTCGGACGCCAGGATCCTCCTCCTCGACGAACCGCTCGCGGCGATGGGTGCCCGCGAGGCGGGCCAGATCATATCACTGATCGAGCGCCTCAAGGCGCGCGGCGACATCGCCATCGTCATGATCGCGCACAACTACGCGCAGACGCTGGAGGTCTGCGACCGCGTGATGCTGATGCAGCACGGCACCGTGACCTACGAGAGCCACGCCGCCGAGACCTCGCCCGCGGAACTGCTGGAAATCGTCCGCCGCGAATACCGCGAGATGCGCGGCGGCTGACCGCGGCCACGGGCCTCAGCCGGCGGCGGCGTTCATCCGCCCTCGCGCAGCTTGAACCGCTGCAGCTTGCCCGTCGGCGTCTTTGGCAGCGAGTCCCGGAACTCGATCGCGCGCGGATACTTGTAAGGCGCGATCGTCGCCTTCACGTGTTCCTGCAGCGCGCCCACCATCGCCGCATCGCCGGCATGGCCAGCCCGCAGCACCACGAACGCTTTCACGATCATGCCGCGGTCCGCGTCCGGCCAGCCGATCACCGCACACTCCGCGACAGCCTCGTGCAGCAGCAGCGCCGCTTCCACCTCGGGGCCGCCGATATTGTACCCGGCCGAAACGATCATGTCGTCGGAACGTGCCTGGTAGTGGAAATACCCCTCCGCGTCGCGGATATAGGTATCGCCGGTGATGTTCCAGCCGCGCTGTACATACACACTCTGCCTCGGGTCGGCGAGGTACTTGCACCCCGTTGGCCCCCGCACCGCGAGCCGCCCCGGCATGCCATCCGGC
>DAHUXX010000134.1 GCA_027306955.1 Acetobacteraceae bacterium
GATCACCAACGCGGGAACCATCGCGGCGGTGGGAACGGCGAAGGACACGGTCACGTTCCGACACGGTTTGAACGACCTGCTGACGGTGGACCCGGGTGCTGCGTTCATCGGCACCGTCGATGGCGGCAACACGATCGGCGCGGGGGTGGCGAGCACGCTGGTGTTTTCCCCGGGCGCCGGCCCGGGGACCTTCTCGGGGCTGGGTTCGCGTTACGTGAATTTCGCCGATATCAGCATCGTCTTGGGTGGAGGCTGGTATGCTGCTGGCAACGACACCCTCGCCGCCGGGCAGAAGCTGGCGGCCGCTGGCGCGCTCAACGTCTCCGGCACCCTGACGAACTCGGGTTATATCAGCGAAGGTCAGGGGGGGTTCGGTGTTTCCCAAGGCAGGTTCGTCAATGAGGGTACCGTAGCCTCGACACAGCAACCCGTTTCCGACCGCTACGGCACGGTCGTCAATGACGGTCTGATTTCCATGATTGGCCGTAGCGCCATCGTTGCGGACATCGGCGGCAGCATCACCAACGGTCGGCAGGGGCTGATCAAGGCAGGTGTTCCCGTCCAAGGCCCGAGACCATCCTATGTCGTCGGCGTCTTTGGGGCGTCTTCATTGACCAACGCCGGCAACATCGAAAGCCTGCAAAACAATGACGCCGTTTCGCTGAATAGCGGAAGCCTCAGCAACCTGGCGCAGGCAACAATCTCCAGCGTCTTGGCCGGCGTCACGGGCTATGGTGTGGTCCTCAACGCCGGCACGATCTCGGGCGGCACCGACGCCGTCGCGTTCGGCGGCGCCCAGGCGAGCCGGCTGGTGGTGGACCCGGGTGCCTTGTTCATCGGCACGGTCGACGGCGGTAACGCGCTCAGCGCACTGGAGTTCGGCACCGGCGGTTCGGCGGGAATCTTCTCGGGGCTGGACCAGCAATACTTGCATTTCGGATCGGTCACGGTGGATGCCGGGGCGGCCTGGACGATGGCCGGGGCCAACACGCTGGCGGCAGGCTACACGCTCACGGACTCGGGCACGCTCACATTAGCCGGCACGCTCTCAAATTCCGGCACGCTGATCGATACGGGCACGCTGACGCTCGCCGGCACGCTGGCCGGAACGGGGCGGCTGTCGCTCGGGGCCGGCGGCCTTCTGGTGCTGCCCGGACCGACCGGAGTCGCCGAGACCATCGTCGGACTGAACCAGGGCACCATCGAGTTCGTCCAGGACTTCGAAAGCTTCGTCGGCTACGGGGCGCGCCAGCTCACCCTCTCCGGCAACGTCGTGCTCAACCTCGCCGGCGGATACACGCCCGCGAGCTTCGACGTGACGCATGCCGGCGGCAACACCTTCATCACCGCCTGTTTCGACGGCGGCACCGAGATCACCACGGCGGAGGGCCCCCGCACCGTGGAGACGCTGCACGAGGGTGACCGCGTGCTCACGGCGACGGGGCGGCTGGCGCCGGTGCGCTGGATCGGCCATCGCCGGACCGACCTCGCGAAGCACCCGCGGCCATACGACGTGATGCCGGTGAGGATTCGCGCGGGAGCGTTCGGCGAGGGGTTGCCCGAGCGTGACCTGGTGCTCTCGCCCGACCACGCCGTGTTTATCGACGGCCGGCTGATCCCGATCCGCCATCTCATCAACGGTGCCTCCATCGTGCAGGAAACGCGCGGGAGCGTGACCTACTGGCACGTGGAACTGGACCGCCACGATGTCATCCTCGCCGAGGGGATGGCGTGCGAGTCCTATCTCGACACCGGCAATCGCTCCGCGTTCGAGAACGCGTCGGGCGCCGTCGCGATGACGCCGGACTTCGCACGCGCGGTGTGGGCCGACGAAGGTTGCGCGCCGATCGTGACGGACACGGCAGACCCGGCGCTGCGCGCACTGCACACGCGCCTGCTTGCCCGCGCAACGCGGGAAGCGCGCGCCGCCGCCTAACCGGCCAGCACGCGCCGGTAGACCGGCAGGTCCACGTTGCCGCCGGAGAGCACCACGGCCACGTCGCGGCCACGCATCGCCTCTCGCTCGCGCAGCAGGGCGGCGAGCGGCGCCGCGCCCGCGCCCTCGGCCACCTGGTGCGTGTCCTGGAAGAAGATGCGCATCGCCGCCTCGATCTCGGCATCGCTCACCGCGACGACGCGGTCCGCACCCTTGCGGTAGATCGCGAGCGCCTCGGGCACGGGCACGCGCACGGCCAGCCCGTCGGCCATCGTCTGCGCGGTGTTGGTCGCGACCGGCTCGCCACGCTCGAAGGAGAGCTTGACGCATGGCGCGCCCTGCGTGACCACACCCACGATGCGGGTCGCGAGCCCCAGCGCGTCGCGCGCCGCGATAACGCCGCAGATGCCGGAGCCGCCGCCGATCGGTACGTAGACGGTATGAAGATCGGGGAGTGCCGTGAACAGCTCGAGCCCATAGGTCGCGACGCCACGCACCAGCTCTCGGTGGAAGGGCGGCACCATGAACAGCCCCTCCGCCTCGGCGATCCGCGCCGCCTCTGGCCTCGCCGCGTCGAAATCGTCACCGAACTCGATCAGCTCCGCGCCGAAGGCGCGCATCGCCGCGTTCTTCTCCACCGAATTGCCGTGCGGGACGACGATGACGGCGCGCATGCCGGCGCCAACCGCCGCGCGCGCCTGGCTCTGCCCGTGGTTGCCGCGCGTCGCCGTCACGATGCCGCGGACCCCGGGGTGTTCCCGCCGCAGCCAGTCGAT
>DAHUXX010000148.1 GCA_027306955.1 Acetobacteraceae bacterium
GTGGCGGCACCCTCGATGATTCCCCCCGCTGCGTTGCTGATCACGCCGCTGTGAATTAAGGCGCCAAGGCCGCTCGTGCCGCCGGTGATCGTTCCACCCGCCGCATTGCTCAACGTGCCGCCATCCACGTAGATGCCGAGGCCCGCGCCGATCGCCAGGCCGTGGTTGATCATCGTCGCGCCGTCAGGATAGCCCGTGGACCGCCTGACCGCGACGCCACCACCATTGCCGGCAATGACCCCGCCGGCGTGGTTGACGAGCATGACCTTGCCCGCCGCGTCCACGCCATAGAAGGTATGGCCCAGAGTATAATTCGCAACGATGGACCCGTAGTTGACCAGCGCCGCATAAGAGGAGTTTTGCAGCGTGGTATTATATTTGGCTGAGATTCCGCCATATGTGCCGCTGATGTAGCCACCAGCCAGGTTGGTGATCGTACCACTGCTGGGGATGTAGACACCGTTGGAGCTGCCCGTCAGCGTTCCCGCGTTGACCACCGTGGCCCCGTTGTGCAGCCGTACCGCGTCCGGCCCGCTGATGAGGCCCCCCTTCTCGTTCGTGACACTCGCGTTTGTCACGTCAAACGGATCCTTGGGTTGGCCAGCGGCTCCATACCCCGAGATCGTGCCGCCGTTCAGCACCGTCCCGCCCAGCAACTGAATGTCGGAGTTCACCGTGATAACACCCGCGTTGACGAAACTGGGGTGGGCGGTGAGCGTGTTGCTGCCGTTCACGAGCCAGTTACCGCCGCTCGCGACGTAATAGGAACTGAATCCCGCATAATGCGCGCCGAGGCCGGAGAACGTTCCCTGCGCCGCGCCAGCGGCGAAGGTGAGGGAACTGCCGACCGCGCCAGCCTGCACCGTGCCGTTGAAGACGGCACCAGGGTCAACGACCACCTGAGCCACGGCGCCGGCCGCGAATGAAACCGCGTCGCGCCCGCCGGAGATCGTTCCCGCGTTCACCACAGCGCCGGCGCCGGCGAGCACGATGCCGTAGCTCGCCCCTACGATCAGCGCGCCCGCCGTGTTGGTCACGCTCCCCGCCGCGAGTGTCACGCCGATGGCGCCGGCGGCGCTGACCGTCCCCTCCTGCTCGACGGACCAGACGATACCGCTACCGCCGAGACTCAGCCCGTAGCCGCCGCTTGCCGCGAGGATGCCGCCGGTCGAGGTGATGGTCAGCGGGTTGTCACTCGCCAGCGTGTAGCCAACCGCGTGGTTCAAACGCGTCGAAATGATCGTCCCGGACACCGCGCCAACTCCCCAATCCGTCGGCGCAGACTACAGCACGCCCTCCGCGCCGGGGAAGCGGCGATTGCCGCTACGCCATCATCCCCCGCGCCCCGATCGGCCACACGCATTCCACGCGGCCGTTCCGCACAACGACATACCAATCGTAACGATCGACTGTGGGATCGCAGTGCCCGGGGACCAGGCGCAGCTTCTGGCCGAGTTTCGGCATCTCGCCCCCCTCGACCGCCAGCTTGCCGTGCTCGTCGGAGGCGCCGACATATTTCACACCCGGCAGGCCGGCCACCAGCGGCAGCCCGGAATCCACCGCCACCGCCTTGTGCCCGGCGTCCACCACCGCGAGCCCCTGGCGCGTGGCGCTCATCACCGTTGCCAGGACGAACAGCGACTGGCGGAACGGCGAGCGCTCCCGGCCGGAGGCATCGAGGTTGCGTCCGTAATCCGCGTCCATGAAGACATAGCTGCCGGCCTGGACCTCGTTGTAGACGCCGCTCTCCGCCTCGAGCAGAAAAGTGCCGGTACCGCCGCCGCCGACAATCGGGCAATCGAGCCCCTGCTGGCGCAGAATGTCGACCGTACGCCGGCAACCCTCGGCCGCGGCGGCGATGGCGAAGTGGCGCTGCTCGGCGCGGCGCAGATGCTGCGCGCCGCCGTGATATGCCTGAAGGCCGCCGAAGCGCAGATGTTTCGAGGCGGCGATGCGCCGCGCCAGTGAAGCGGCATCGGTGCCCGGCGCCACGCCGCAACGCCCCCCGCCGACATCGATCTCCACCAGCAGGGTGAGCCTGATGCCGGCCGCCGCCGCCGCCGCCTCGGCCGCGGCGACATGCGCCGCGTCATCGGCGCAGACCGCGACCTGCGCGATCTTTGCCAGTGCCGCGAGCCGCGCCAGCTTTCCCGCGCCCACCACCTCGTTGGAGACGAGGATGTCCGGGACGCCGCCCCAGGCCAGCACCTCCGCCTCGCCCACCTTCTGCACGCACTGCCCGATCGCGCCGTGCGCGATCTGCCGTTGCGCGATCACCGAGGATTTGTGCGTCTTCGCATGCGCCCGCAGCTTCGCGCCGGTCGGCGCCAGCAAGTCGCGCATGGTCGTGAGATTGGCCTCGAACGCGTCGAGATCGAGCACCAGTGCCGGCGTGTCGATCTCCTCTTCTCTCATCCCCGGCGCGGCCGGCGGCGTCTGCAGCATGGTGTTCTCCTATGGCCAGGGTTTGCGCGACCCGCCCGTGGCGATCCAGGCCTGCGCCGCCACCGCGCGCCCTTCCACAACCGGAACGACTTCGCGCATCCGCCAGCGCGGCCCCTCGTAGTCGGAAAGTCTCGCGAGTGCCCGCCCGTCCACCTGCACGAGCAGCCCCTCGACCATCCCACCCGCGTCGCGCCGCAGCGTGGGATATGGCCCGTGGGTCATCGCGACGCGTCGCCATCCCGCCAGCACGGCCTGCTGGCCCGCGAGCGGCACGCCCGCCACGCGCCGGAACAGCGCCGGGTCCAGCAGCGAGCCGTAGAGGAACAGCAGCTTCAATGGAACGCGTAGGCGTCCATGCGCAGGAACCCATAGGTCCCGCTGGCATGAATCCGTTCCGCCCTCGTTTCTCCCGTCGCATCCATGGCCGCGCCGATCGCCACGAACAACGGCAGCAGGTGTTCCTCCGTCGGGTGCTGCTGCGTGCCGTACGGGGCGAGCCGGCGATAGGCGAGCAGGTCGTCCACCCGCCCCTCCAGCACCGCCTCGTTCATCCAGTCGCTGAACGCGGTCACATCCGGCGTGTCGCGCGCGTCGATCGCGGCGCCGCGGAACCGCCTGAGATCGTGCGTCCAGCTCCCGGAGCCGATCACCAGCACGCCCTCGGCGCGCAACGCCGCGATGGCGCGCCCGAGCGCCAGGTGGTGCGCCGGCCCGAGATGCGATTGCAGTGAAAGTTGCAAAACCGGAATATCTGCCCTGGGGTAGGCAAGCAGCAGCGGCACCCATGCCCCGTGGTCGAGCCCGCGCTGGTGGTCGAGCCTCCCCGGCAGCCCCGAGGCGGCAAGCAGCGCCAGCACACGCTGCGCGAGCACCGCGTCCCCCGGCGCCGGATAGGCGAGTTCGTAGAGCGCACGCGGGAAGCCATAGAAATCGTGGATGGTCTCGTTCACCGCGACGGCGTTGACCTCCGGCTGCTCTGTCTCCCAGTGCGCGGAGGCGACCAGGATCGCGCGCGGGCGCTCCATGGTTGCGCCGAGCCCCGCGAGGAAATGTTTCGCCGGAATGTCGGCGAGCGGGGTGATGGGCGATCCGTGGCTGAGGAACAGGCTGGGCAGCATTGCGGGCCTCCTTCGCTTCCCTCTCTAGACGAAGCGCGCCGCCGGCGGCAGCCCCATGCGCCACGCCCCGTAGGTCTCGAAATGCGTCGCATGCGCCTGCACCTGCTGGCAGATCGCGTGCATGTCGCGCATCCGCCGCTCGAACGGCCCGGCGACGAAGATCGCACCCGCGCCCGCCTCGGCATAGGCGAACTCCGCGACCGCGCGCGCCTCCTGTGCCGCGAAGGTCGTGGCGAGGCGGATACGCATGCGCGCGTCCAGGGAGATCTCGCCGCCGGTCCCGGCCGCCGCCTGCGCCTCTGCCCAGGCCTCGCCCAGCGCCGCGTGCAGGAAGGCGCGCGCCGCCCCGAGCCGTCCCTCGGCGCGGCCGACCTCGCGCTGCACCGCGGTGCTTTCGCGCTGCACCCTGCCGGTGGCCCGCGGCGCCTTGCTCGTCGCCTGGTCGAGGAACGCATTGAGCATCGCGCGCGCGACGCCGAGCGCCACCGAGGCGAAGCCCGCGGCATAGAGATGCGTGGTGTTGAAGCGATAGAGCGGGCCTGGCTCGCGCCGCTCCGCCGGGCGCAGCCGCACCAGGGAATACGCCGCCGGCACGAACAGGTCCCGCACGTCGTAGCTGTCGCTGCCCGTGCCGCGCAGCCCGACCACGTTCCAGTCCTCGGTGATGGCGGCCTGCGCGCGCGGGAACAGCATGCTGCGCTCCACCGGCCCGTCATGCTCCTCGCGCTGCACCTGCCCGCCGAGCCAGGTCGCGTTGCGGCTGCCGCTCGCGAACGCCCAGCGGCCGGAGACGATCCAGCCGCCCTCGACCTGCCGCGCCTCGCCCTTGCCCGCCCCCCAGGCCAGCACCGCGTCCGCCGGTCCGAACACGTCCATGGCCGCTTCCGGTGCCATCCACGCCGCCGCCATGGAACAGCCGCTCGCCTGGCCGATGCACCAGGCGGTCGAGGCATCTGCCGCCGCGATCGTCTCCATCATCGCGGCGAAGCGCGCGGGCTCGATCTCGGCGCCGCCGTATCGCGCCGGCAGCAACGCGCGGAACAGGCCCGCTGCGTGCAGCGCCTCCATCAGGTGCGCCGGCAGGCGGCAGCCGGCCTCGATCTCTGGCGCGGCAGCGGCGATCGCCGGCGCGAGCCGGTGCGCCGCCTCCAGCGGATCCGGCCTGCGCTCCACCAACCCTGCCTCCATGGGCTTTCCCCCTCATGCCGGCGGGACTAACTATGGCGGCGGCAACCCCACAGGAAGACCCGGATGTCCGACGCCAGCGAGCCGCAATCCGTCCCCGACGCGGAACTGAGCCACGCCGGCGCGGTGGTCGACAAGGCCGTGGAGTACATGGTGGGGCAGCGGCTCGGCGAGCCGGCCATCGCCTCCGCGTTGCTCGGCGGCGCGCTGGCCATGATGAGCCGCTCCATGGCGGACGAAGCCATCGTCGCCGTGCTCGAGAACGCCATCGCCGCCGTCCGCTCCGGCGAACTCAACCACGGCCACGTGCCCTGATGGTCAGGGTGCCTCGCTGGCCCATTCGGTGATCCGCCTCGCGTTGCCGCGCCAGGTGTAGTCCCGCGCCTCCAGCTCCGCGCGAGCGGCCAGCCCCAAACGCCGGCGCAGCGCGCCATCCGCCAGCAGCCGCGCCACGCCCTCCCACATCGCTTCCGCCCGCGCCGGATCGAACAGCAGCGCCGTGCGCCCATCCTCCAGCACCTCGCGGATATTCGGCTGGTCCGGCGCCACGATCGCACGCCCCGCCGCCATGTAGTCGAAGATCTTGAGCGGCGAGGCGTAATCCACCGAGCGCGGCTGCAACGCGATGTCGAACCCGCCGACCGTCTCCGGCACCGTCTCGTGCGCCACCAGCCCAGTGAAGCGCACCCGCTCAGCAACACCGAGTTCCGCCGCCAGGACCGCGAGCGCCGGCTTCGCGGGTCCCTCGCCCACCACGGTGAACACGACGGGCAACTCGGGATGCGCCGCCATGCCGCGGATCACCGCGTCGAGCCCGTGCCAGTCGCGCACGAAGCCGACGAAGCCCAGGACGGGAAGATCGGTCGCCGGCGCCTCGCCCGCCGCCGCCTCGCCC
>DAHUXX010000151.1 GCA_027306955.1 Acetobacteraceae bacterium
TGCTCAGCGTCGGGTGCCTGGCGCAGACCCGGGCGCTGGTGGAGGGGTAGACCGTCGATCCCGCGCGGATGCGGACCAACCTAGATCTCACCGGCGGGCTGATCGTTTCGGAGGCGGTGATGATGGGCTTGGGCCCGGCGCTGGGGCGCCAGCTCGCGCACGACCTCGTCTACGACATCTGCCGCGAGGTGGCGGCTGGCAAGGGCAGCTTCCTCGATCTGCTGGCGGAACATCCGCGCATCCGGCCGCATGCCGATCGCGCGGCCCTGGCGGCCATGCTCGACCCCGCGAACTACACGGGGCTGGCGGGCGCGATGGTGGACCGGGTGCTGGCACGGGAGACGTGATGGCGGCGGGACACCGCGCCGCGGAAACCGCCGCCGGTGGATGCCAGGGCCGTGGCGTCCGGCCCCAAGGTGCTCAGCCCGCTTCGTCGGCCATGAGCTGGGCGGCGATGGTGAGGCGCGAGACGGTGAAGACGTGCTGCTGCGTCATTGAGGTTTCGGTGCGGTCTCTGACATCGGCGAGGAAGGCGGCGAAATAGGGGAGCGTCTTGCCCTCGCACGGGATGTGGCGCGTGCCCTGCTTGTCGACCAGGAACAGGTGATCGGTGCCGGGCCTGCCCGCGACATCGACGTATTTGCGCAGCTCGATCGTGCACTCGGTGCCGAGCACCATGATGCGCCCGTCGCCCCAGGTCGGCAGGCCGTCCGGGGTGAACCAGTCGACGCGGACATAGCCGCGCGGACCCTCGCTGCCGAGCACGATCTCGCCGAAATCCTGAAAGCCCGGCGTGGTGCCGAAGCGGCCGATATGCGCGAGCTCGATGCGCGGCTCGCGCGCCCCGGTGAAGGCGATGAATTGGTCGATCTGGTGCGAGGCGATGTCGCCGAGGATGCCGCCATAGCGCGCGCGCTCCCAGAACCAGGCGGGGCGGATCGGCGCGTTGAGCCGGTGCGGGCCGAGGCCGATGGTCTGGATGACGCGGCCGATAGCGCCGGCGCGCACCAGGGCGAGCGCCTCGTAGGTGGAGGGGGTGAGGAAGCGCTCGGTGAAGCAGGTATGCCAGATGCGCTTCGTTTCGTGGACGCAATCCTCCAGCGCCTCCAGATCGTCGAGCGTGGTGACACCGGGCTTGTCGCTCATCACGTCCTTGCCCGCGCGCATCGCGGCAAGGGCGATCTGGGCACGGTCGGCGGGGATGGCGGCGGTGGCGACGAAGGCCACGGACTTGTCGTCGAGCAGCGCCGCCCGCGGCTTCGGCGCTATGTGGGGGAAGCGCTTGTTGAAGCCCTCGATGACGCCCGGATCCGACGTTTCCGGGCAATACCCGGCGCATTCGGCACCCGCCTTCAGCAGGTTTTCCGTGAGGTCGTAGATATGGCGGTGATCGAGGCCGATGGCCGCGAATTTCATGGTGCTGCCCTCAGGAAATGTGATCGACGCCGCCGAGCCACGGGCGCAGTGCCGGCGGGATGCCGATGCTGCCGTCGGCGCGCTGGTGGTTCTCCATCACCGCGATCAGCGCGCGG
The DNA here is from genome assembly GCA_027306955.1 of Acetobacteraceae bacterium. Classification (GTDB taxonomy): domain Bacteria; phylum Pseudomonadota; class Alphaproteobacteria; order Acetobacterales; family Acetobacteraceae; genus JAJXXT01. Next base: position 1,533 of record DAHUXX010000151.1, read on the forward strand.
CCGACCGCGACACCGGAGCCGTTCATGGTGTGGACATGCGCGACCTTGCCGTCCGCGGCCCTGAAGCGGGCGTTCATGCGCCTGGCCTGGAAGGCGCGCATGTTGGAGCAGGACGAGATTTCCCGCCACGCGGCCTGACCGGGCAGCCAGACTTCGAGGTCGTGCGTGCGCGCCGAGCCGAAGCCGGTGTCGCCGGAGGAAAGGATGATGCGGCGCCAGGGAATTTCCAGCTTTTCCAGGATCGCCTCGGCGCAGTGCGTCATGCGCTCATGCTCGTCCGCGGAACGGTCCGGATGCGCGATGGAGACCAGCTCCACCTTGGTGAACTGGTGCTGGCGCAGCATGCCGCGGGTGTCGCGCCCGGCCGAGCCCGCCTCGCTGCGGAAGCACGGGGTGAGCGCCGTCACGCGGATGGGAAGTTTCGCCTCCGGCACGATCTCGCCGGCGACGAGGTTGGTGAGCGGCACCTCGGCGGTCGGGATCAGCCAGCGGCCGTCGGTGGTGCGGAACAGGTCCTCCGCGAATTTGGGCAGCTGGCCGGTGCCGTAAACGGTCGCGTCGTTGACCATCAGCGGCACGAAGACCTCCTCGTAGCCGTGCTGCTCCGTATGGATGTCGAGCATGAACTGGCCGAGCGCGCGTTCGAGCCGGGCGAGGTTCCGGCGCAGCACGGTGAAGCGGGCGCCGGCGATTCTGGCGGCGATGGCGAAATCCATCTGGCCCATCGCCTCGCCGAGCTCGAAATGTTCGCGCGGCCTCGCGTTCGGCGCGCCTGGCTGGCGGCCGACCTTGAGCACCACGTTGGCGGTCTCGTCCGCGCCGTCCGGCACCTCGGGGTCGAGGATGTTGGGCAGCGCCTCGAGAATGAGGTTCATCGCCGCCTCGGCGTCGGTTGCCTCGCGTTCGAGCGCCTCGATCCGGGAGCGGAGCGCCGTGCCCTCGGCCTCCAGCGCGGTGCTGTCCGCCTTGGCGCGCTTGGCCTCGCCGATGCGTTTCGCGAGCGCGTTGCGGGCGGCCTGGAGCTCCTGCAGCTTCGTCTGCGCCGCGCGGCGGGCCGCGTCATGGGCAAGGATCGCGGACGAGGGCGCGGGCGAGACGCCGCGCCGGCGCATCGCGGCGTCGAACGCCTCGGGTGCCTCGCGGATGGCGCGGATGTCGTGCATCGGTTCCGGTCCCTCGCTCCTGGTGCCCAATCCGAGATCGCCGGAAGCCGGCCGTCAATCCTCGCTCTCGTCCGCTTCGTCGCGCTTCGGCTCGACCATGCGCGCGGCGATGATCGAGCTCTCATAAAGCAGGATCAGCGGCACGGCGAGGCCGGTCTGGGTAAAGACGTCCGGAGGGGCGAGCACGGCGGCGATGACGAACATGCCGACATAAGCGTAGCGGCGGTAGGCCTTGAGCTGCTTGGACGTGACGATCCCGACCTTGGCCAGGAGCGAGAGGCCGACCGGCAGCTCAAAGGCGACCCCGAAGGCCAGGATCAGCTTCATCACGAGGGCGAGATATTCCGAGACGCGCGGCATCGCCACGATCGGCAGGCCGCCGCCGCCCTTGGGCGACTGGAAGGAGAGGAAGAAGCGCCAGGCGAATGGGAAGACGAAGAAATAGGCAAGCGCCGCGCCCATGAGGAACAGGATCGGGGTGGCGACGAGGAAGGGCAGCATCGCGCGTTTCTCGCTGCGATAGAGGCCCGGGGCGACGAACATCCAGAGCTGGGTGGCAAGCACCGGGAAGGAAATGAACAGCGCCCCGAACATCGCGACCTTCAGATAGGTGAAGAAGGCCTCGTAGAGCTGGGTAAAGATCAGTTGCGTGTGCGGCTGGCCCTGCAGCGCCTGGGCGAGGGGGCGGGCGAGGAAGCCATAGATCCAGGCCGAGTAGTAGTAGCAGACGAGGAACGCGATCAGGAACGCGGCCCCCGACCACAGCAGGCGGCGGCGCAGCTCGATCAGATGGTCGAGCAGCGGCATCGCCTTGTCGTTGATCGGGTCTTGGGTCTCGGTTTCGGACACGCG